>JAHJOS010000413.1 GCA_018820005.1 Alphaproteobacteria bacterium
CATCAAGGCGCGCATTTCCGAGTGGATGCCCGATGCCCTGTTTGTCGGGGAAGAATCGGTTGCGGCCGATCCGGCGCTGCTGGACCGGCTGGCCGATGCCGATCTGGCCGTGGTCGTGGACCCCATCGATGGAACGGCCAATTACGCCGCCGGCGTGCCGCTGTTTGCCACCATGGCAGCGGTGGTCTCCAAGGGCGAGACCATTGCCGGCATCATCTATGATCCGATGGGCGACGACTGGATGATGGCCGAGAAGGGCGCTGGCGCCTGGCTGCGCCGCCCCGATGGTGAGGCGGTGCGCCTGCAGGTCGCTGCGCCGCTGCCGCTGGCCGATATGGTCGGCTGCGCGTCGGTCTCCTACATCCCCGCCGATGCGCGGGTGCGGGTGCTCAGCAATTTGGCCAAAGTGCGCGTGGTATCCAATTTCCGCTGTGCGGGCCATGAATATCGCACGCTGGTCTCCGGCCACGCACAGTTCGGCTGCTGGAACAAGCTGATGCCCTGGGACCACCTTGCCGGCGTGCTGATGAGCCAGGAAGCCGGCGCCTATGCCGCGCGCCTCGATGGTTCGGCCTATCTGCCCAGCCATGTCGATGGCGGCTTGCTGGTGGCTATGGACCGCGACAGCTGGGACGAGTTGCGGCGCGAGGTGTTTACGTTCTGACAGACCCCCACCCAACCTCCCATTGAAGGGGTAGGGTCAGATCGGTGTTGCCACTGATCTTGCTCCATCAACAGATCGGATTCCTCCCCCTTCAGGGGGAGGCGAGGGTGGGGGCCTCAGGCCCTGGCGAAGGCGCCAGCCGCCGCCTCCACTGCACCAGCCCCATGCGTGATCCCGAGGGCCTGCAAGCCAGCCTCCATGGTCGCCAATACGCCCAGCGTCATATGCGCATTGACGTGGCCCATATGTCCGACGCGCAAAAAGTCCTGATAGGCCGGCTCATTGGGCAGGGCCATGCCCAGCCCTATCCCCAGCGTTACGCCAGCCTCTGCCTCGAGCCAGCGGCGCAGCGCGCCGGCAGCGCCGTTGGGCATGGTAGCAGCGGTGACCGAATGGCCGCGTGAAACGGGGTCGGCGACATTGAGCGCAATACCCGAGCTGCCCTGTCCCCAGGCGTCAAACGCCGCCCAGACCGACCGGGCGAGCCGGGCATGGCGATCCCAGACCTGCTCGAGACCTTCTTCGTCCAGGATCATGGTCAGGGATTCGCGCAGGCCATAGAGGTGGTGCGTTGGCGCTGTGCCGCCGAAATACTGCCAGAATTCGGCGCCGAGACCGCGTGGCTTCCAGTCCCAATAGGGGGTGACGAGATCGGCCCGGCGCGAGACCTCAAGCGCCTTGTCGGAAAACCAGATGAAGCCCAGGCCGGGCGGCAGCATCAGGCCCTTCTGGCTGGCGCCGACCACGACATCGAGGCCCCAATCGTCCATGCGCAATTCATCGCAGCCCAGCGAGGCGATGGCGTCGACCGCCAGCAAAGCGGGGTGCTCGGTGCTGTCGATGGCGGCGCGGATGGCCTTGAGGTCATTGCGTGCGCTTGAGGCGGTGTCGACATGGGTGACCAGCACGGCACGGATTTCATGGGCGGTATCGGCCAGCAGGGCGTTTGCGATGGCCTGCGGGTCGGCAGGGCGCGACTTGCCGAAGTCAATCATCTCAACCGTCACACCCATGGCGGTTGCCGCCTGCGCCCAGCCATGGCCGAAGCGACCCGTGGCCGCCAGCAGCGCTTTATCGCCGCGCGAGAACATGTTGCAATTGGCCGCTTCCCACACGCCATGCCCATTGGCGATGTAGATGGCGACGTGTTGACGGGTCAGCGCCACGCGCTTGAGATCGGTGACGATACCGCGGGTGATATCGACGATCTCGCCTTCATAGATATTGGGCGCAGTGCGGTGCATCGCCGAGAGAACGCGCTCGGGCGAGACAGACGGCCCCGGAATGGCAAGGTAGGGGCGGCCGGTGGTGATGGGCATGTTTGGGCTCGATGTTGAGCGGAGAAGGTGTCGCCATCAGACGAGACTTGTCGTCGCCGATCAAGAGACTTGGGTGAATGACTGACATCAGCAAAATTGATGGGTGCAGAGTGCTTGTCGCCGCCCGACAGCACCACAGCAGCGCGAAAACGAAGCCCTTGTCACGACTCATAAGTCTGTGCTTATGTGACGACATGAGCGACACAGATATTTTCAAGGTTCTGGCCGATCCCACCCGCCGCGCCATGCTGGAGCGGCTGGCGGGCGCCGAGATGACGGCCACCCAATTGCGCGAGGGCTTTGCCATCAGCCAGCCGGCGATGAGCCAGCATCTGGCGGTGCTGCGTGGTGCCGGTCTGATCAGCGAGCGACGCGAGGGGCGCTTTGCGCATTATCGGGTCGAGGCCGAGGGCATGGCGCCGCTGCATCAATGGCTGGCGAAATACCAGGCATTCTGGCCGGCTCAGATCGACAACCTCAGGGATCTGCTCAAGGAGATGGATCAATGACCGATACAGATGGCGTGGTGTTTGAATGCCTGCTTGATGCGCCGCCCGAGAAGGTGTGGCGTGCCCTGACGATCCCGGCCTATCTGCGCCGCTGGCTCAGGCCGCGTGAGGATGTCGAGTTGGCCGTCGTCTCTGCCGAGGAAAACCGCAGCCTCACCTATCGCTGGCGCGAAAGCGGGCAGGGTGCGGTGTTGGGTGTCGAGGACAGCCTCGTGACTTTCGAACTGTCGCCGGGCGAAGCTGGCGGTACCTGGTTCAAACTGACCCATGCGCCGATGGCAGTGCCTGTCGCCGCCAATGGCAATGCTGCCAACGCCATGCTGCTGGCCGCCTAAAACCTGAATCACTTCAATGCTGAACGGAGGTTCGCCAATGCGCGACATGATGCAACTCGTCCCTATGGTGGTGGAACAATCGAGCCGGGGCGAACGCTCGTTCGATATCTATTCGCGGCTGCTGCGCGAGCGGATCATTTTCGTGAATGGGGAGATCGAGGACAATATGGCGGCGCTGGTTTGTGCGCAGCTGCTGTTCCTGGAATCAGAAAACCCCAGCAAGGAGATTTCCCTCTATATCAACTCGCCCGGTGGTGTGGTGACGGCGGCGCTGGCGATGTACGACACCATGCAGTTCATCAAGGCCCCGGTGGGCACGCTGTGCATGGGCATGGCCATGTCGGCGGGGTCGTTCCTGCTGATGGCGGGGGCGCCGGGGCATCGGGTCTGCCTGCCCAATGCGTCTCTGATGCTGCATCAGCCCAGTGGCGGCTATCAGGGCAAGGTCACTGATATCGTGCTGCATGCCCAGGAAAGCCAACGCCTGAAACGGCTGATGCACGGCCTCTATGCCAAGCATTGCGGCCGCACCTATGAGGAGGTGGAGGCGGCCCTTGAGCGCGATAATTTCATGTCGCCGGAGCAGGCCCGGACCTGGGGTCTGATCGACCATATCTATCGCGACAGGGGCGAAATCGAGGCGCTCGCGCGCCCCGATTCTGACTAATGCGCGCCGCCCACGGCGGCGGCTTCGTCGCCATGGGCATATTTCTCACCCACGCCGAACAGCCGGCCATTCTCGGCGATCAGAATGCAGATCAGTGACAGCAGGCCCATGCTGAAATAACCCGTAGCGGCCGGGATGGTCGTGCCATTGAACAACTGGCCGACATAGCCGCCGATAACAGCGCCACCAACGGTCTGGATAAAGCCGAACACGGCCGAGGCCGTGCCCGCCACGGCGCCCAGGGGCTCCATGGATAGCGAGTTCATGTTCGATGCTGCCCAGCCGAAGCTGAACATGATGATGGCCAGCAGCGGGAAGAACAGCCACAGGGGCAGGAAGCCGCTGAGTGCGAAGGCCAACCAGATGCCGCTCACAATCGTGAACGACAGCATGGCGCCATGGGACAGGCGACGCATGCCAAAGCGGCGTACGATCACCGAATTGGTGAACGAGGAGACCGCCATCAAGGCCGCCATGGCGGCGAAGGCGACGGGGAAATAGACCCCAAGGCCATAGATATCGACATAGATCTGCTGGGACGAGCTGATGAAGCCAAACAGCGCACCGAACAGGAAGGTGCCGGCCAGACCATAGGAGAAGGCCACCCGATTGGTGCACACAATGACGAAGCCATCGACCACGCCCTTGAAGGTGAGCGGGCGGCGCTTGTCGAGCGGCAGGCTCTCGGGCAGACGGATGAAGGTCCACAGCCAGAAGGCCGAGGCCAGCACGGCCATGAAGATGAAGATGGTCTGCCACGGACCGGTGAGCAGCAGCACCTGGCCGATGCCGGGGGCGATGATGGGAATGGCCATGAACACCATGAAGGTCAGCGACATAACCTCGGCCATTTCGCGGCCGGAGTAATTGTCGCGCACCGTCGAGGTGGCGATGACGCGCACGCTGGCCGCGCCCATGCCCTGGATGAAGCGCAGCACCAGCAGTATGGCAAAGCTGGGGGCAAAGATGGCGGCGAAGGCCGCGATGATGTAGAGCCCCATGCCGGCCAGCAGCGGCGCGCGGCGACCGAAGCGGTCGGTGAGCGGGCCGAACACCAGCTGGGCCATGCCCATGCCGATCATATAGGCGGAGATGACGAACTGGCGCTCGTTCTCGCTGCTGACACCCAGCGCGTCGCCCATATAGGGCAGGGCAGGCAACATGACGTCGATCGCGAGGGCATTGAGGGCCATCAGGGCGGCCATCAATGCAATAAATTCAGTGCGCGAGAGAACGCGCGTGAAGTGGTTTGACATGAAAGATTCTCAGTAAGGGGCCGCGGCAAAGCGCGCAGGCTCATGAATGCGAGGCGGACCATGAACCCATGATCCGCCTTTGGCAAGGCTCTATCGGCCAAAAACGATGGATGCGGTCTTTCGGCTTCAGGCGGGCTTGAGCGCGAAATTGGGTGCGGAGCGATCACTGATGGGCAGGTGCAGCGCTGCCGATGCCAGGCCCAGCATGATGCCGAGGTACCAGACCAGGCTATAGGACCCCGTCTGGTCATA
>JAHJOS010000414.1 GCA_018820005.1 Alphaproteobacteria bacterium
CCCGTCGATCTTGCCACCAGTCTGTTGCCAGATTTCGGGCCCCGTGGTTTCCACATGGGCTTGGCGATTGGCCGTGTTGTCGAATTGGTTTGCCCATATCGCCCCACCGGGCAGTTCGGCATTGAGCTTTTCTGCAAGACGCCCGGAAATCTTGATGTAGTTATTGGGGTTCTTGTATGGCTTGGCCGGAACTTCGATTAGCTCGGCACCATAGAGGCGCAGCGCATCTTTCTTTTCCTGGCTCTGGGTCTGCGGGATCACGATCACCGACTTATATCCCAGCGCATTTGCGACCAGCGTCAGCCCGATGCCGGTGTTGCCGGCCGTGCCCTCGACAATTGTACCGCCGGGCTTAAGACGCCCTGATTTTATAGCATCCTGGATAATATAGAGCGCCGCACGATCCTTGACCGATTGCCCCGGATTGAGAAACTCCGCCTTGCCCCAGATATCGCATCCGGTCAGATCGGATACCGCATTGAGACGGATCAGCGGGGTGTTGCCGATAGCGGCAATCAGGTCTTTGTGCGTGGCCATGGAACGATCTGCTGGACTGTTAAAGCCAGAACCTAGGAGCCCCACGGACTAGTCGCAAGCGATAAGCGCTTGGTCAGGCACGGCTTTCCGCCCCAGTGTCGCCAAACGCAAAGCCAATGCGCAATCGGCTGTGTCGCGCAATATCATTCCTTCACAGGGCCGCAGCCGCTGCAAGGGCGCGCGCCCGAGATGTCTTGAGATCAACGATGGGCAGGGGGTAACTCTTGCCCAGCTCGACACCGGCTGCCCGAAGCGCTGGCTGCGGTGCCTCCCACGGGCATTGGATATGCGCGTCGGGCAGGGCACTCAGTTCGGGCACCCAGTGGCGCACATAGGCGCCGTCGGCATCGAAACGCTCACCCTGGGTGACGGGGTTGAAAATGCGGAAATACGGCGCCGCGTCCAGGCCGCAGCCCGCGACCCACTGCCAGCTGGCCGGATTGCTGGCGACGTCGGCATCGACAAGGCAATCCCAGAACCATTGCTCGCCCAGGCGCCAGTCGATCAGCATGTTCTTGGTCAGCATCGATGCCACCAGCATGCGCACGCGATTGTGCATACTGCCGGTGGCCCAGAGTTCGCGCATGCCGGCATCGATCATGGGCAACCCTGTCTGTCCACGCTGCCAGGCCGACAATTCGTCCGGGGCGTCACGCCAGACCAGCCCCTCATACTTGTCCTGCATGGGCCGGTTGGCGATATCGTCGCGGTGAAACAGCTGATGATAGCTGAAATCCCGCCATGCCAGTTCGGACAGGAATTTGTCGATCGCCGGCTGCTTGTCGGGTTCCACCTGCGCCATCAGGGTTGCTGCATGCCAGATTTGTAGCGGACTGATTTCGCCAAACCGCAAATGAGGCGATAGGCGCGAGGTGACATTGCGCGCTGGGAAATCTCGCTGTGCCGCGTAATCTGCCACGCGTTCATCGAGAAAGGCCGCCAGAGCATGCTGGGCGGCATCTTCCCCGATGGCCCAGTGCGCGGCAAGCTTTTCAGCCCAGTGGGGCGCGCGGTACCCATTATCGACCGCGACGACCGGTCTGGCGATGCGCGGGGCGGGCGCCTGCAGGGGCGTCGCCATCGACCGTTGCCGCAGTGTTTTCCAGAACGGGGTGAAGACGGAATACGGCTTGCCTTGCCCCGTGGTGATTTCCCAGGGTTCAGCCAGCACATTGGCCGCGAAAGACTCAACGACAACGCCAGCTGAACGCAATTGCGTCTTGATGCTGGCGTCGACCGCCCGTTCGCCGGGACCATAGCGCCGGTTCCAGTAGACGGCACCGGCGCCGATCTCCGCAGCAACATCGGCAACGATGACCCGGGGGTCGCCACCGCGCACGATCAATGCCACGCCAAGACCAGCCAGGCGGGTTTCTAGTGCCACCAGGCTCTGGTGCAGCCACCACCGTGCCGCGCCGCCTGGTGGACGAATATCGGCGGTTTCTTCGTGAATATAGAGCGCCGTGACCTGCGCCCCGTCTGCCGAAGCTGCACAGAGCGCCGGATTGTCA
>JAHJOS010000415.1 GCA_018820005.1 Alphaproteobacteria bacterium
AAATGCTGATTACTGCGCTCAGCCAATATGAAGGCACCATGCTGTTCGTCAGCCACGACCGGCATTTCCTCGCCGCGCTCAGCAACCGCGTGCTGGAGCTGACGCCCGAGGGCGTGCATCAGTATGGCGGCGGCTACACCGAATACGTCGCCCGCACCGGCCAGGAAGCGGCGATCGTGCGACACGAACAACATGGTGCCCTCGAAGTCCGCCAGGGCGGCGACCAGCATCTCCTTGGTCGCCATGTCGAGATGGTTGGTCGGCTCGTCGAGCACCAGGAAATTCGGCGGATCAAACAGCATCATGGCCATCACCAGCCGCGCCTTCTCGCCGCCCGAGAGCACCCGGCACTTCTTTTCGATGTCATCGCCCGAAAAGCCGAAGGCGCCGGCCAGCGCCCGCAGCGGCGCCTGCCCCGCCTGCGGGAAACTGCTTTCGAGCTGCTGGAACACCGTCAGATCACCCTCCAGCACATCCATGGCATGCTGGGCAAAATAGGCCATCTTGACGCTGGGCCCACGCGTGACCGTGCCCTGGTCGGGCTCGGTGGTACCGGTGATCAGTTTGAGCAGCGTCGATTTGCCGGCGCCATTGACGCCCATGATGCACCAGCGCTCCTTGCGGCGCACCTGGAAGTCGAGCCCATCATAGATGCTGCGGCTGCCATAGCTCTTGCTGACATTTTTGAGCAGCGCCACATCCTCGCCCGAGCGCGGGGCCGGACGGAACTCGAAATCCACCACCACCCGCCGCTTGGGCGGCTCGACGCGGTCGATCTTGTCGAGCTTTTTGACCCGGCTCTGCACCTGGGCGGCGTGGCTGGCCCGCGCCTTGAAGCGCGCGATGAAATCGAGCTCCTTCGCCAACATGGCTTGTTGGCGCTCAAATTGAGCCTGCTGGTTCTTTTCGGAGATGGCGCGCTGCTGCTGGTAGAATTCGTAGTCGCCGGTGTAGCTGGTGAGCGAACCCGCATCGATCTCGATGATCTTGGTGCAGATCCGGTTCATGAATTCGCGGTCATGGCTGGTCATGAACAGCGCGCCCGAATAATTCTGCAGGAACGCCTCGAGCCAGATCAGGCTTTCGATATCGAGATGGTTGCTCGGCTCGTCCAGCAGCAGCGCATCGGGGCGCATCAGCAGGATGCGGGCCAGCGCCACGCGCATTTTCCAGCCGCCCGACAGCGCGCCGACGTCGCCATCCATCATCTCCTGGGAAAAACCCAGTCCGTCGAGCACTTCGCGCGCCCGCCCATCGAGCGAATAGCCGTCCAGCTCCTCAAACTGGTGCTGAACCTCGCCATAGCGTTCGATGATGGCGTCCATCTGGTCGCCCTTGTCGGGGTCGCCCATATCGGCTTCGAGCGCCCGCATTTCGGTGATCAGCGCACTGACGGGCCCCGCCCCGTCCATCACTTCGGTGACGACGCTGCGGCCGCTCATCTCGCCCACTTCCTGGCTGAAATAACCAATGGTGATGCCACGATCGACCGAAACCTGGCCCTCGTCGGGCTGCTCTTCGCCGGTGATCATGCGGAACAGCGTGGTCTTGCCCGCGCCATTGGGGCCCACCAGCCCGATTTTTTCGCCCTTCTGCAGCGTGGCCGAAGCGTCGATGAAGACGATCTGCTTGCCGTTCTGCTTGCCGATGCTTTCAAGGCGAATCATGGGTCGTGTGTTCCTGCGCTACCGATCGCGCGCCCTTGCGGACGTTCATTGGCTGTCGTTAAGCACTGGCAGCGCTCCGGCGCAACCCGCTTGGGCCCTCAGCATTGCCGCAATGCGCCATGCGCTGGGCAAAGCTGTGATTTGATCGCCCTGCCCTTGCCCGAATCGGCGCCCGGGTGTGCTAACCAGCCTATTGAATTGACCTGAGGCGAGATGTCGGCACGGCGCTGACTGCCACTCTGGAGACCCGATGAAGGTAGCAATCGACATGGGAACGAGTAGTGGGGTCACTCCCGCCACGCTCGACCTCGAAGAATTGCTGGCCACGCGCCTGTTGGTGCAGGGCAATTCGGGCTCCGGCAAATCCCATTTGCTGCGGCGACTGCTCGAACAGTCCGCGCCCTGGGTGCAGCAGTGCATCATCGACCCCGAGGGCGATTTCACCACGCTGTCCGAGCGCTATGGCCACCAGGTCATCGACGCCACCCGCACCGAGGCCGAGCTGACCCGCATCGCCGCCCGCGTGCGCCAGCACCGGGTCTCCGTCGTGCTCAATCTTGAAGGCCTCGACGTCGAGCAGCAGATGCGCGCCGCCGCCGCCTTTTTGGGCGGCATGTTCGATGCCGACCGCGACTATTGGTATCCCGTGCTTGTCGTCGTCGACGAAGCCCAGCTCTTTGCCCCCGCTGTCGCCGGTGAAGTCAGCGACGAGGCGCGAAAACTCTCGCTCGGCGCCATGACCAATCTGATGTGCCGCGGCCGCAAGCGGGGCCTGGCCGGTGTCATCGCCACCCAGCGCCTCGCCAAACTGGCCAAGAACGTCGCCGCCGAAGCGTCGAACTTCCTGATGGGCCGGACTTTCCTCGATATCGACATGGCCCGCGCCGCAGACCTGCTGGGCATGGAAAAGCGCACCGCCGAACAGTTCCGTGATCTGGCGCGCGGCCATTTCATCGCTTTGGGCCCCGCGATTTCCCGCCGCCCGCTGCCGGTGACCATTGGGGACGTGGTGACATCAGCCCGCTCCACCAGTCCCAAGCTCACCCCGCTGCCCGAGGCACCGGCCGATGCGGCAGAGCTGATCTTTACCGCCTCTCCCGAAGAGGCGACGCGCCCCGTTGTGCGCCGCCCGCCACCGCCCCCGCCGCCATCGACCAATGATCTGCTGGCGCAATTGTCGCGCGCCCGTCCGCCCGAAATCGAGGCGGCGCCGCAATCGCTGTTCCCCGAAATCGACGAGGCCGAGCGCGACGCCCAGATCGACGCCATCATGGCCGAACTGCTGGGCGATCCCGACGCCAGCTTCCGCACCGTGGCCGTGCTCTACCAGGATTTCCTGGTGCGCTGCCGCATCCGCCGCGTGCCTGGCGAGCCACCGGCCTTGCCTGCCTTCAAGCGCAAGCTGGCCGTGGCCCGCGTCGCCCCCGATGCCGCCACCGCCCAGTCCGATGGCTGGCAGCTGGCGCTGTCCATGTCCGAAACACTGACCGAGGATGTGCAGGGCGTGTTTCTGGTGCTGGCACAGGCCGCGCTCAGCGGTTCGCCCTGCCCGTCCGACGCCACGCTGGCGCGCCTTTACGGCACCCATTCGGCCAGCCGCGCCCGGCGGCTCCTGACCTGGTTTGAGGAACGCGGTCTATTGGTGGTGCGGCTCGATTTCCGCAACAACCGCGTCGTCGCCTTCCCCGATCTCGGCGCAGAAACCGCCGCCGGCGACCCCAATGGCCCCGATACCATGCTCGATCAACGCGGCGCGGCGGAATGGCACGGGCGTCGGCGCAAGCCTTGCGACGCCGCGCCTAGCCG
>JAHJOS010000416.1 GCA_018820005.1 Alphaproteobacteria bacterium
AGGAGGCCGGCGAGGTCCTTGAGCTTGCCCTTGATCAGCTCGTGATAGTCGCGGTTGCGGGCATAGACCGAGATAATGCCGCGCCCGGGCTGGTCGAGCAGGGCCATCGGATCGGCCTGCGGCCCATAATTGATGCCAACCAGGATGACCGAGCGCGCCTCTGGCCACATGGCACGCGGGCTGCCGCGGCGATCGGCCGTGGTTTCCATCCAGTCCATATCGCCATGCCAGCCGGCATCGAGCGCAATACGCAGCTTTTCGGGCAGGTCGGGCCGTGCATCAGCCGGGGCAATGCCAAAGCTCTCAAAGCCCAGCGCTTGGGCGCGCGTTTTCAGCTCGGCGACGATGGTCTGGGCGGACGGCGGAGCGGCGTTCAAGCGTGCCTCATGAATGGGTCAGCGCCACCCTATCTAGCCCGGAACGCCCGTTGGCGGCAAAACCTCAGAAATCGAGGTCAGCATAGCCTTTGTGCGGCGGCATGGCGACGACGCGGTCGTTGAGCAGGGTGCGGAAGGCGGGGCGCGACTTGATGCGCGAATACCAGTCGCGGGTTTCCCCGGCCTTGCCCCAGTCGATATCGCCCAGATAGTCGAGGGTGGAGAGGTGGGCCGCCAGCGCAAAATCGGCCAGCGTCATCTCATCGCCAGCCAGCCAGGACCGGGGGGCAAACAGCCAGTTGAAATAGAGCATATGCTCATTCAGGTTGGCCTTGGCGACGCGCAGCACGGCGGGGTCGGGGGTCGCGCCCTTGTGGTCGCGCTTGATGATCTTTTCTTCGAGAACGTAGCGGGTCACTTCATCGTTGAGCTTGGAGATGACCCATTCGATCATGCGCCACATCTCGGCGCGGCTGGGCGCTTCGGCCGGGATGAGCCCGGTGACAACGGCGGGCGTGTGCAGATCTTCGATGGTGTGAATATTGGCCAGCAGGCCAATAATGGGCTGATCGGTCTCATCGATCATGATGGGCAGGGTGGCTGCCGGATTGATCTCGAGCAGCTCCGGCGTGCGCAGCCAGGGCTTGATTTCTTCCATATCCAGCGGCACGCCATACTCGGCGCACATCAAGCGGATCAGGCGCGAAGAGGGGTCGAGGGGGTGGTGCAACAAGCTTGGCATAAGGCAGTTGTCTCTTTTTGGGTCCGGCGTTTCAAGCCTGCTTGGCGCATATTGCAAAGCAGGCTAGAGCTTTGTTCGCTGCTGCGGACCAATGGACAGAATTAGGGGATCAAATGAACGCCGATCAAGGTCTTTTTGTGCCGTTGGTTCTGGGAATTCTCGAAGGGCTTACCGAATTCCTACCGGTGAGCTCGACCGGCCATCTGCTGCTGGCCGAGCATTTCTTTGGCCTGGCCCAGCCCAAGACCTTCATTGTGCTGATCCAGCTGGGCGCCATCCTGGCTATTGTTACCATCTATTTCGCCAAACTGGGCCTGCTGATCCGTGATGCCCTGACGGGCAAGGCCTATGCGTGGCGCTTTGCCCTGACGGTGATCCTGGCGTGCGTGCCCGCGATCATTGCGGGCGTGTTGCTGCGCGACTTCATTCAGGGCGCCTTGTGGGAATCCCCGATGACGATCTGCGTGTCGCTGCTGCTTGGCGGCATCGTGCTGCTGGCCGTGGACCGCATGCCCAAGCGGGAAAAATACGACGATATCTATGCGTTTCCCTGGCATCTGGCCCTGATTATCGGCCTGTTCCAGATGCTGAGCCTTATTCCGGGCGTGTCACGTTCGGGCTCGACCGTGGTGGGCGCCATGCTGTTTGGCGCCAGCAAGCGCAGCGCTGCCGAATTCACCTTCTTTGTCGCGCTGCCCATCATGGTGGGCGCCTTCGGCTACGACCTCTACAAGAGCCGCGACCTGATCGATGCCAGTATCGCGCTCAATGTTGCGGTGGGCTTTGCCGCTGCCTTCGTGGTCGGCGCGATCGTGGTGCGCTATCTGCTCAACTTCGTGTCCAATTACGGCTTTGCGCCGTTCGCCTGGTGGCGCATCGCCGTGGGTGGCGCAGGCATTGTTGCACTGCTCACCCTGCACTAAGCGACGTGCCAGGCCATCCTACTGCTGGATGGCCTTGTAGTTGGACGGGATGGAAAAGAAGGCCGAGGGAATCTTGACGTCCTTTTCGACGTCGTAGAGCGAGAAGGTCAGCTCTGCCCCGCTTGGCTCCACAAGGCTCCACTGCACCAGATCGAGCGTATCGGTGCCAAAGACCAGCGAGACCTGGACAGTGCCGGCAATGGTCTCGTCGATGACCGTGACGGTCATATAGCCATCGGACTGGCTGACATTGACCACATTGGCGTTCATCAGATTGATCTGGTCGCCCAGGAACTGGCGCAGCGGAATGGTGTCCTGCGGATAGGCGTAATAGGTCTCGTCGCGCCGGTTGAGCACATAAAAACCATTGCCGACCGAGACGATTTCATCGCGGTTGGGCGGGGCATAGCGGAAGGCGATCTTGTTGGGGCGCTCGAGGAAGAAAGTGCCCTCGCTGCGGCCGCCATTGGTGTCGATCTGCAGGAAGCGCCCAACCATGGTGCGGATCGCCGAATTATGAGCGCCGATGCTATCGATCAGCTGCTGTTCCTCGGGGGTGAGTGCGCGGTCCAGCGCCCAGGCGGAGGTTCCAAGCGCAAAGGCAGCGGCAAGGCCGAGCAACAAAGCATCGCGGCGAATCATGAAGCGGGTTCCTGACAGTTTGTTCGTCTCAGGGTAACGTAGAAAGCAATTGCGGCAACAGCTGGTTGCACCATGGCACCAATGGCGGCCGCCACCATACCATCAGGAGCAGACCATCATGCGCGCCTTGCCTCTCGCCTGCCTTGTCTGCCTTGCGGTGACGCTGCCTGCCTGGGCGGCACTGCCGCCGCAGTATCAGCGGCAGGCCGAGCTGAGCGCTATCATTGCAGACATGGGCGTGGCCGAGGCATTCGGCTTTGGCGGCGTGGACGCTATCGAGCTGATCGCCCCTGATCACTATGTGGTGCGCGGGGGCAGTTGCGTGCTCTCGGTGCGCATCGAGGATGCGCCCAACAGGCATGAAGCGGGCTGGGCCGGGCCGCGTGAATTCACGCTGGTGGTCGGCACGCCGGCCTGCAGTCAATAGGGCTGATGGGGCCGGCGCAGGTGAGCAGCTAGTCGCTGCCCACCAGGATTTCGCGCTTGCCGGCGTGATTGGCCTGGCTGATGACGCCTTCGCGTTCCATGCGCTCGATCAGGGTCGCGGCCTTGTTGTAGCCAATGGCGAGGCGCCGCTGGACATAGGAGGTCGAGGCCTTCTTGTCGGAGAGCACGATGTGGACGGCCTTGTCGTAGAGCTCATCGCCGGAGCCGGCATAGTCGTCGCCACCGCCCGAACCACCATCGCTGCCAACGCCGCCTTCGTCATCTTCCTCGGTGACCGAATCGAGATAGTCCGGCTGACCCTGGCTCTTGAGATGGGCCACCACGGCTTCGACCTCGCTATCGGCAACGAAGGGGCCATGCAGGCGCTTGGTGCGGCCGCCGGAGGCCATATAGAGCATGTCGCCATTGCCCAGCAGCTGTTCGGCGCCCTGCTCGCCCAGAATGGTGCGCGAATCGATCTTGGAGGTGACCATGAAGGAGATGCGCGTGGGGAAGTTGGCCTTGATCGTGCCAGTGATGACGTCGACCGAGGGGCGCTGGGTGGCGGTGATGATGTGGATGCCGGCGGCGCGGGCCATCTGGGCCAGGCGCTGGATGGCGCCTTCGATGTCCTTGCCGGCCACCATCATCAGGTCGGCCATTTCGTCGACGATGACGACGATGTAGGGCAATGGCTCAAGATCGAACTCCTCGCTCTCAAAGATCGCCTCGCCGGTTTCGCGATCAAAGCCGGTCTGCACGGTGCGGGTGATGACCTCGCCCTTGGCCTTGGATTCGGTCACGCGCTGGTTGAAGCCATCGATGTTGCGGACGCCGATCTTGCTCATCTTGCGATAGCGATCTTCCATCTCGCGCACGGCCCATTTGAGCGCCACGACGGCCTTTTGCGGGTCGGTGACGACGGGGGTGAGTAGATGGGGGATGCCGTCGTAGATGCTCAGTTCGAGCATCTTGGGATCGATCATGATCATGCGGCACTGCTGGGGCGTCATCTGGAACAGCAGCGACAGAATGAAGGTATTGATACCGACCGACTTGCCGGAGCCGGTGGTACCGGCGATCAGCAGATGGGGCATGCGCGCCAGATCGGCAATCACCGGCTCGCCACCAATGGTCTTGCCCAGGCAGATGGGCAGCTTGCCCTTCATCTTCTCGAAATCGGAAGAGGCCAGCATTTCGCGGAAATAGACGGTTTCGCGGTTCTGGTTGGGCAGTTCGATACCAATGGCATTGCGGCCCGGCACCACGGCGACGCGGGCAGAGATGGCCGACATGGAGCGGGCGATATCATCGGCCAGCGAGATGACGCGGGAGGACTTGATGCCGGGCGCGGGCTCGAGTTCGAACAGGGTCACGACCGGGCCGGGGCGGACATTGATGATGTCGCCCTTGACGCCGAAATCTTCCAGCACGCCTTCGAGCTGGCGAGCCATTTCCTCGAGCCGTTCCGGGGCATGCTCGGGCGATGGACCCAGATGCCTGGGTTCGGACAGCAGGCTGAGCGGCGGCAGCTCGAAACCACCGGGCTCGTCGAGGAAGGAGGACTGAGCCTCGCGCATGATGCGCTGACCCTGCGCCGGGCGCGGCGCGGGAGCGGTGACGCGCGGCTTGACCGGATCGACGGGATGGAAGCGCGAATCGCCCTGCTGGCGGTGATTGACTACCGGCGCCTGAGGCACATCTGGGACGAAGGGCAGATCGTCGTCGGACTCTTCGGGATAATCGAGCTCATCCTCGTCATAGCTGGGACGGGCATTGATGCGCGAAGAGACTTCAGGCGCCGCCTCAAAGGCCGGCGCATCGGCAAAGGCGGGCTCGACACTATGCTCGACCGGCGCATGGATGCGACGGGGCGATGGTGCAATGGCAGGTTCGCGGCGACCGGCAGCGGCAGCCGGGGAGACGGGGGCACCATCAAGGCCGGGCTCGAGATCGTCATCGCGCCAGCTGGCGGCATCGGCAGCGCGGCGTTCGGCGTGGTTGGCGCGGGCGCGGCGGAAGGCGGTACGCAGGGAATAGCCCAGGTGCACCATGGCACCGAGGGCGACATCGATGATGGGATTGGTCTCGGGCTCATCGGCCTCCTGCGCGGCTGCCGAGGACGTGCCTTTGCGGGCAGCGGCGGCGGGGGTTGGCTTGCGCCGACCGGTGGGCACCGAGGACCCAAGACCCATCGCAATCCAGAACAGGGCCAGGGCCGGCACGGCCATGATGATGGCAAACAGCACCTGGGTGACCGCCTGCGGCTGAGCGCCGCTGACCATACTGGCCAGACCCATGAAGCCGGCACCGATCAGCCCGCCCAGGCCGGTTGGCAGCGGCCAGGTCTCGGGCATGGCGACAAAAGCCAGAGCGCCCGACACCAGGAGAGTTGCCCCCACCCAGCCCAGCAGGCGCAATCCGAGGCGCGTGGGCATGCGGCGGCGCGCAAAGGACCAGCCCCAGAGCGCAGGCGGAACCAGCAATGCCAGAGCACCCAGGCCAAAGACCTGGAACAGGGTGTCTGATATCACGGCACCGGGAAAGCCCAGCCAGTTGGCCGGCACCTTGGCGGTGGCATAGGAAAAGCTCGGATCATCGACCGACCAGGACGCCAGCGCCGCCAGGCAAATGCCGACGGCAGCCAGCAGCACCAGACCAGCCACGCGCACGGGAATGCGATGGACAGCGCCGGCGGCGGGGCCGGCAGCGCCTTGGTCGCTGTGCGTGTGCTCCGCTGGGGCATGGAGCGGACTTCATCGAGAACGGGCGAGGGAGAACTGGGCATGGGCGAACTCAATACTTGCCCGGCTGAAGACCGGGCCCACATTGGCTGCATGCTATCGGGGTCTGGTTAACCCGAGGCTAACCATGGGGCGATGGGCGGGCCTGCGCGCGCCCGGAAAAGAAAAGGCCCGCCAGACTGTCCGGGGACAGCGGCGGGCCAGGGTTCCGCAGGCGCGCGCGGGAGGAGCGGGCCCGGGTCGTTAAATTGATCGTGGTGTGCGGCCCGTGCATTTTGCGAGTGGG
>JAHJOS010000417.1 GCA_018820005.1 Alphaproteobacteria bacterium
GGCATTCGCTACCGGCTCCCCTCAGGCGCGCTGCTTGCCTGGCGGCTGCGCCAGGACGCGGACATGATCACTGTCGAGCCGCGGTCTGGCCTCGTCATCAGCGTCAACGCTTTCAACGGTGGTCTAGCCTACGCCCGTGCCGGGCTCGGGATCATTGGCGCTTTTCGCAATTGGTGCGAGGCTGATTTCGAGGCCGGCACTCTGGTGCCCATCCTTGAACCGTGCTGGTTAACTCTCGACGGCCCCCGGCTCTACTACCCCAGCCGCTTCGCCGCGGCACCTTTGCGGGCCTTCATCGACACCTGCCAGCGAATGAGCGGACTGGAAAAGTAGTGCACCACACATCCGACGCTGACGATCAGCTGATCAGATGACCGCTTTCGGGAAATCCAAAGAGCGACCTGAACCGCCGGAATGGGGCGCGTTACTGCCTGGCGGTTTCCGACCCCGTTGCGGTAGCACAAGGATACGATGGCCATTCCCAAAACCAGCCGTAGATGCCGCGCGATCCACATGATGGCGCGGCAGGGGTGATGCGTAACGTTCCTGGCGGCATCCGTTTGCCAACAGTGGACGAGGTCTCCTTTGCAAGAATTAGGACCTCAGTTTGCACCTCGATCGCTTGACCAGGTGCGGGCCATCCCCAATTGTGCTTCGTGAAGGACTTGGAGGCGCGCATGCGACTGCTGTTGACGACGATATGGATGGTAGGATCGGTCCTGGGTACACAAGCACAGGACGCCGCGTTCAACCCCTATCAGGCGACATTGGATCGGATGCCGATCGAAGAGGCCGAGCCGCTGATCATTCAGTACTACGGCGCGGTCGGCCAACGCAGCCAGGGCTTTGGGTTGGTAAAGGACCAGAGTGACACGGTCATGCTGCAGGCCGAAGGCACCTTCAAGAGCTATTTCGTATTCTGCAACGGTCGCCTTGCAGCGTTCAGCGGACCAGTGACAGGCGAATTGGCTGCCTCGATCTTGAACGCGAACGACACTGCAATCTACGCCGGATCCGACGCTCTGACCGTTTCTTTGAATGACGAAGACCTCAGCATTACCTATTGGACGGGTGGAGACATCGGCCCAAGAATTGAACTCACCTATCCAACCGAGCCGTTCAGGATGTTCGATAGTTCAGTACTCTGTGAAAGCTTGGAAGATTAAGCGCGCCGTCGGCGTGCTCATCGATTTTTAGCCGAGTATCCACGAAAAGATGCAGGCTATTTTGGGCGCTATGGGTGCCGATCAACCCTTAGAAGCCTCGTCCTGAATTATCTCGTCAACTATACGTCCAAGGTGGAACAGCGCGTGATAACTGATTCCGCAGCTATGCTCGGCCCTTGTCAATTGCATATGTTCAGTCTCGCCAGCGCGTGATTGAGGAGATACTAGGCCGCTCGTGGCCAAGGCTAGCAAAGTTAACAAAGGCAGCCATACCCGTTGCCTGGCTGTTGTCGAGGTCAGCTTTCTCAAACTACTGGATTAAAGCTGCCGGTCAGCAACCCACCCCATACTAGATGCCGGTCCGTGGCAAAGCTGACCGGCAGCTTTCGGGTCCTCGTGAAGGCTGCCTGAATGTCTGAAATGGGGCGCATAGCAGACGGCGCTACTACCAAGGTGGCTGAATGGTTCCAACGCTGGCCGGTCAGGAGCACTTCGTAGTGTGGAACGGCAAGGCTGTGCAGTCCGTCAAGACCGGATTTGGGCGTGCGGTTGAACTTGCTGGATTGGGTAAAGACGTCACGCCCCACACATTGCGCCACACAGCTGCGACTTGGCTCATGCAGAATGGTGTTTCCATCTAGGAAGCGGCCGGCTATCTCGGCATGTCCCCAGAAATGGTTGAGAAAACCTATGGTCATCACCATCCAGACCACTTGAAAGGCGCCAGTCTCGGCTTTCGCCGGAACGCATAAGGTGGAGATTTCGGTGGAGACGCTAACCGAGGATCTGGCTAAGTCATTGAAGAATATGGTGGGCCCACCAGGACTCGAACCTGGAACCAGACCGTTATGAGCGGTCGGCTCTAACCATTGAGCTATAGGCCCCTCGCCCGATCACGGACGATGGATCGGCTCGTAGCATGCA
>JAHJOS010000418.1 GCA_018820005.1 Alphaproteobacteria bacterium
GATCGGCGTGGGGTTGAAGCCATTGCAGGGGTTGTTGATCTGCGGGCAGTTCGAGATCACGCAGAGCACGTCCATTTCGGCCACCATGCTGACATGGTCGCCCGGCGCCGACAGCCCATCGACAATGGTCATCTGCGCCGAGGGATCGATCGGCACGTTCATGAAGAAGTTGATATTGGGCACGATATCGCGCTTGCCCATGCCGTGCTTGCTCACTTCGAGCACGAAATTGTCGCGGCAGGCGTGCAGATAACGCGTCTCATGGCCAAAGCGCACGGTATTGCTTTCGCACGAGCAGGCCCCCGCCGAGGTATCGTGCCGGCCGCAGCTGTCCGCAGTGACGGTCAGCATCACCCTGCCTTCATTCGACACCAGCCTGGTGCCCAGCCCGACATAGGCGCTGCCCTGCGTGCGCAGCGTATCCTGCGAACTATAGCGCTCGGAAAAATCATCGGCGCGGTAGAACAGCGTATCGACAGCCTGCTGTCCCTCGACATCGATGATGGTGATCGTCTGTCCCTTGCGCACCAGCCCCGACCAGGGCTTTTCGGCGGGGATGAAATGGTCCTGAGTGGTCATTGCCGGTCCCCCTTACGCGATCTGCATGGCGTTGTTCTCAAAGCCGCGCACCGCCTCGGCGGTGGCGGTGCGGCAGAGATCGTCTGCTACTACGGCTGCGCGAAACCGCGTCACCTGCACGGGGAGCGGTGCATAGTCCGGATTGGGATCAAGCGGATGCGGGCAATTGGACAGCGCAATCGTCAGGTCCATTTCGGCGCGCAGCTCGATAAAGTCGCCTTGGCGCTGCAGCGCCGGCTGCCACTCAAACTGCCCCGCGCCATCGACACGCACGGGGGCAAAAAAGCTCACCACCGAGGCAATGTCGCGACGATCTAGGCCTAGCTTGGCTGCCACCAGGATCAGATTGTCGCGCGTGTTGCGCGTCTCGCCGGCATAGCGCGTGTTCGATGCGGCGGTTGAACCACCCATCAACCCGTCATGGCCGGTTGAGCCGGCTTCGGTGATGGAAAACATCACGCGCCCCATATCGGTAAACAGCACGCGGCCCCGCTCAATCGCGGTGGTCCACTGCATCTTGATGGTGTCGGGCAGGTTCAGCCGTTCACTGGCATCGGCAAGGCTCCAGGCCGTCATGGCAATGGCCGATGGGCCCGCGTCCTGCGCAATACGCAGGCTTTCGCCCGCCCGCATCCGGCTCCACCAATACCAGCCACCCGGCAGGGTCTCGCGGTGAATCACGCCATCATCGGCAATCGGCGGAGCGGGAATGGCGCTGGGGCCGGGCAGGGCGCGCGGCGCGTTCTCCAGCCCCTTGCGCTGGTGCTCCTCGTAGCGGGCACGGTCGGCGGCAATCTGTTCGGCAGTCCGGCTCATGGGCTGTCTCCTTGTGTTGGCGCCAGGTCGTCCTGGCCAAGACCCAAGGGTGCGACCAGGTCGTCCTGGTCCGGGGTGTCGGAAATTGGCGCGCCGGCAATGCGCGGCGGCCAGATGTCGATGTCGCGGCTCAGCAGCGCCCCATAGCGCTCGCGCTCCTCCGGCCGGTCGCGCGGCCGCTCGAAAGCGATCACCCGCGTGCCCAGCGTAAAGGCTTCGCGCATGTCATGGGTCACCATCACCACGGTCAGCTCGGTCTCGTGCCAGAGCCGCTTCATCAGCACATGGATATCGGCACGAATGCCGGGGTCGAGTGCGCCGAACGGCTCGTCAAGCAGCAATACCTTGGGCCGCATGATCAGCGCCTGGGCCAGCGCCAGCCGCTGCTGCATGCCACCCGACAGCTGCGCAGGATATTTGTCTTCCGATCCGGCAAGCCCCACTTCGGCGATCAGCGCCATGGCCTCGTCCATTGCCGCACGGCGCGCTGTGCCGAACAGGCGTGCCGTCACCGGCGCCGCCTTGAACACCTTGCCCAGCATGACATTGCCCAGCACGGTCAGGTGTGGAAATACCGAATAGCGCTGGAACACCACGCCGCGGTCCGGGCCCGGCTCGGCCACCAGCGGCACGCCATCAATGGTGATCTGCCCCTGCGTCGGGGCTTCTTCGCCAAGCAGCATCTTGAGAAACGTGGTCTTGCCGCAGCCCGATGGCCCCACCAGCGCCACGAACGCACGCGGGGCTATACTCAGGCTGATCTTTTCCAAGACGATCTGGTCGCCATATTCCTTCCACACATTGTCAAAGACAATTGCGCTCATCAGCGTGCCTCCAGGTTTGACCAGGGGAAGACGGCGATGCGCAGGCGATCGAGGGCGAAGTTGGTAATCACCGCCAACAGCGTGATCCAGGCGACATAGGGAAAGATCACGTCCATCGACAGGTAGCGCCGGACCAGGAAAATGCGATAGCCCAGCCCGGAATCGGCCGAGATCGCTTCTGCTGCGATGAGGAACAGCCAGGCCGGCCCCAGTTGCAGCCGCAGACACGTGATCAGCCGCGGCAGGATCTGCGGTAGTACAACGCGCAGGGCAATCTGCCAGCTTGATGCGCCGAGCGTCTCGGCCTTGGTGATCTGTTCGCGCGGCAGTTCCATCACCCGCAGCGCCAGATCACGGATCATCGCCGGGGCGACGCCGATCACGATCAGCGTGATCTTGGCCGTCTCGCCCAGGCCCAGCACAATGAACAGGATCGGCAGCAGCGCCAGCGGCGGCACCATCGATATGGTGGCAATGAACGGCGCCAGCAGCGCCCGCACATAGGGCAGCATGCCCACGACCATGCCGGTCACCAGCGCGATCAGCGTCGATAGACCCAGCGCGATGAGCAGCCGGCTGAGACTCGCGCCGGTGTCGCTCCACAGCACATATTCGCCGGTACGCACATCGGGCACAAAGGCAATGCGGTTGACCGCATCCACCATGGTCCCGAGCGCTGGCAGCAGCTTGTCACTGGGGTTGTCGGCAAGGCGCGCCATTGACCCCAGCCCATAGGCGATCACCAGCAGCACAAAGGGCGCCAGCATCAGCAGCGTCCGCGTACCCGGTCCGGGCTTTCGATTGATCCAACGCATGGGTTTGCCTTCAAAAAACAAGCAAGAGCGACCTCATTCCCCGGAACCATCCTCGGACGCGTGGCGCCCTGGGGGAGGCCCCTTCTCCCTCAAGCGGAGAAGGCAGGCTCCGGCAGCGGGCCAAACTCGAAACCTACCCTCTCCCTCGAGGGAGAGGGTGGA
>JAHJOS010000419.1 GCA_018820005.1 Alphaproteobacteria bacterium
CAATCGTCCGGTGACGGCCATTCATTGGGGCGGCGGATCACCATCATTGATGGCGGCCGAAGATGTGCTGGCAATTTCTGCGCTGCTGCGCCAATCGTTCCGCATTGAGCCGACGGCGGAATTCAGTGTTGAGCTCGATCCCAGTGACATGGACACGGCTAAATTCGATGCCTGGGCCGCAGCAGGGCTGACCCGCGCCAGCATTGGCGTGCAGGATTTCGATCCCAAGGTGCAATTAGCGATCAATCGCCTGCAGAGCTGCGAACAGACTGCCGTGGTCGTCAACGCCATGCGCGGTCGCGGCGTCAGTTCGGTGAACATCGACATGCTCTATGGCCTGCCGCACCAGACCGTTGATGGCGCTGCGGCCACGGCTCGACAGGTCGTCGACCTGCGCCCCGACCGCGTGGCGCTGTTTGGCTACGCCCACGTGCCCTGGATCAAGAAGCATCAGACCATGATCGAGGATAGCACCCTGCCCGACAACCAGCAGCGTTTCGCCCAGGCCAATGCAGCCGCGGACGTTCTCAGAGCCGCCGGCTATGTCAACATTGGCTTTGACCATTTCGCCCTGCCTCATGACCGCATGGCCAAGGCGGCGGCTGATGGCACGCTGCAACGCAATTTCCAGGGCTTTACCGTCGACCACCATGACGCGCTGATCGGTCTGGGCGCATCAGCGATCGGACGCCTGCCGCAGGGTTATGTGCAGAATGTGGTCGCGACGGGCGACTACCAGCGTCGCGCGCTGTCTGGCGAAGGGGCGGTAGCAAGGGGACTGGCGTTGACCGACGAGGATCGGCTCAGGGGCCATGCCATCGAGCGGTTGCTGTGTGACTTCGAACTGGACTTCGTCGCGCTGCGGCAAAAGTTCGGTGCTGCAGCGGAACCGGTGATCTGCGAAGCCGTCACGCTCGCCATGGAGGATACCAAAGGTCTGGTGACGATGCGGCCAGGCGCCCTTGTGGTCACCAATGCCGGGCGTCCGTTCGTGCGCACCGTGGCGGCGGCGTTTGACGCATATCTTCCCGCCGACACGGCACGCTATTCCAAGGCGGTCTGACGCCTAGTATTGAGCGGGGATACACTGTCGCGGCGGCAAGGCATGCAGGAGGAACTGCTTGTCGTCGCGACCGGACTGAAGCGCAAATCCCTCATCAAGGATTTCCTCGGCGCAGCCGCTGGTCATGGCAATATTGCCAATTGCCTCGAGATCAATCAGCACATCGCCGCCTGACCGATTGCTGACCACAACACCGCCGCCATCGCATTCGACGCCGCACCACATCTTGTTACCGTCCGCGCTGCAGGGCCCGATGGCTGTGCCATGCGTGCCGTCGCGCAGGTCGGCTTGAAGGCGGAACACATATTGCGACGGGTTGATCGCGGTCTCGTCCCAGTAGGTGACCGCCAGGCTCATGGCAGCGACCTTCTGGTCGGGGTGCGCGGTCATATGGGCAGCGTCATACTGGCGGGACCAACAGGCTGTGGCGCCGTCGCTTGCTGCGACGAAGGAGTCGAGTTCTCCGGCCACGGCGCTGAGCGAAAACATGGCAAAGGCTGTGCTGAGAAAGTTTGATCTGGTGCGGTTCATGGCTGTCTCCTGTTGAGCAAGGGGGTACGCGAGGCGAAATTACGTGACGCTACATGGCGCTCACGGAAACCAGATAGGCTGCGCGGACGCGTGCACCGATGCCGGTGTCCTCGGTATTCATGGCCTGGAGCAGGCCACGCAGTGTCGGGCAAAGTTCAGGCGACGTCGCGTCGAGGGCTGAGATGGCCTCAAAGCCCGCCTGCGAAGCCCCGCCTTCCACTGTCATGTCGGTGATGCGCTTCCAGTCCGCTTGGCTGGCCTGGTCGCGGGCCACCGGCCTGTCAAAGCCGGCCTTGGCAGCGGCCAGCAATAGCACAGACTGGGCCATCACCAGATCCTGATACCTGGCCTCTGCCGGGGTGCCGTCGAAAACAGCCGGGCCATTGATGGCGAAGTTGGAGCAGGCAACCGGTCCCTCACCCTCGTACACTGCCGTCTGCAGATCGATCGTAGTGGTCATGAGTGCGCCAAGCAGATCTTCGGGGGCTGAGCCGAGGCTGGCGCCGTATTTCTGGCGCAGACCGCCGAGCAGATCCATAACCACGCCGTCCAGCGTCGCGCCACCAGCAACAGTCGCCTGCGCCAGTGGCACGAACTGGGTGAACTCCTCAGGAAAATTGACCTTCAGGAAGCCGAACAGCTCGGGGGCCACATCCATCAACTGGGCCTCCGTCAGACTGGTGCCCGCCGGCTTTGCGGCCGAAGCAGCCTGTGCGTGCGCTGGCGTGGCCACCGAAAGGGACAAAGACAGGCTGGTTGCAGCAACAATTGTTGCCAGAGTGCGGGTTGGGTTCAAGCGTGGCATGTTAAAATCCTCGGATGCATTGCCGTGCGCCCTGTGCGTCGGCTGATGTGAGCAATTTGCCTTCGACCGTGCGCGGCCGCTGTTCCGCAGGTGACAGTGTCGAGATTTCGCGCGGCGTTTCGGATCAGCATTGAATCTAGTTCGCGGGATCTCGACATGACGCGATGCTAGCGGCACCAACCGCCGCAGACGTCGAACATATGTCTGATGCAATAGCAGCGCCGCCCCGCCAAAATCTGGCGGGACGGCGTCTTGGGCGTCGCAGGGCGACTAAGTCGCGATCAGTAGCCGCCGCCGGAGTGCTTGGTGTAGCTGCCGCCGCTGCAATAGGCGGAACTATCGGTGATGTAGCGCTGGGCTACCCAACCCCAGCGGCCGTTCCACTGCACGCGGTACCAGCCGTTCTGGACGTAGTCGAGCTGAACACTAGCACAGCGGGCGATGCTGCCGATCTTGGCGTAGTAGGCGCCGGGACCGTCGCGGAAGTTGACAGAGCCAGTGGTCCAGCCGGTGCCTGCGGCCATGCTGGCAGTGCTGGTGGCGACGAGAACGGCGGCGGTGAGCAGAATGCGTTTGAACATGATGGACTTCCCGATTTGCTGGTCGGATCACCCTGTGCGATCCGATGGGTCCACAATGACGGGCACTCGCCTTTGCCGCAGTTCCCCACGGAACAGGCTTGCCGAAGGAGCAACAGATGGACAATTGTGCGGCCGGCGATAGCGAGCAGAGGTAACCGATATGGCGCCGAACAAGACGGGCGTAGCATTCTGGCGGTCGTTCGCAATGTTCGAGGGCTTTAGCGCAGAGGCAATCGCCATGCTGGACAGCGTGGCGATGGCGCGACGTTGGTCGGTTGGGGAGACCATCTTCCAACGGGGGGATGACGGCGACTATATGATCGTGGTCACCCAGGGACGCATCAGACTGTCGCTGCTGACGGCCGCAGGGCGTGAACTGGTCCTGCGCTATGCCGAGGCTGGCGACACTCTGGGCGAACTGGCTCTGCTGGACGGCGCCGACCGTTCGGCCGACGCGGTCGCCAGCGCGCCGACCGAGGGGCTGGTGCTGCTGGCCCGCGACTTCGATCGCCTGCAGGTGGCATTTCCTCAAACAGCACGCTCGCTCATCACCTATCTCGTGCAACGCCTGCGCGACACCACCGAGCAGCTCGAGTCGATTGCCCTCTTCGAGATTGAAGCGCGATTGGCGCGTTTTCTCCTGGTGACCCTGCGCCATGTTTTCGGCGATGATATTCCCGATGCCCCACAATTGCGGCTCGACCTCAGCCAGGGGGAACTGGCCGGCGTATTGGGCGCCAGCAGGCCCAAGGTGAATCGTGCCATCATGGCGCTGCAGGATAGCGGAGCGATCGTGCGTGACGGATCGGTGCTACGCTGCGACGTGGAGCAATTGACACGGATCGCAGAACCGGAAGAGTCATAATGATCGACTGGCGCCGTATCGGACCTAGCCTTTCGGTTGCTTTGATACTTGCCTGTATAGGCGCGGTAACTGTTGCCGCTTTGCCCGATGAACTTGCGCCGTGGCGCGAGCTCGCGTTTGATCGTTTGGTCGCGATGCAGGAAATCCCGACCGACGGCGCAATCATGGTCGTAGACATCGGCCCGGAATCGGACGCCGGGTTGCCATGGCAACGCGTTGATACGGCAAGGCTGCTGACCGCAGTAGCTGCGGCCAAACCAGCCGTTGTCGCATTCGACATCGTGCTGGGGGCAGATTGCGCGCCGGGGGCCACCAATACGATTCTGGCTAATGCCATGGCCGAGGTGCCGACTACACTAGGTTTTTTGTTCGCGACCAACGAACGCACGGCGCCGAAACCGGAACTAACCGTCGCTGCAGGTGAGGGTCTGGCCCTGCCCCAGGTATGGCAGGCCGTGGGCGCTGAACACGCCTGCCCGGCGTTTGAACAGGTAGCCAGAGGGAGCGCGGCGGCCACGCTGGCAGGCGGGATGGATGCGATCATCAGGCAAGTCCCTGCCTTGGTGGTGGTGGGCCAAAGTGCCTACCTGGGCCTGGCTGCCGATGCGGTGAGGTTGTCCGTGGGTCGCGGTTCTGCCTTGCTGGGCGGCGACCCTGCATGGATGCGCCTGAGCGGTGCACCACTCGAAATCGGTCCGGCTGCGCAACTGCGCTTTCATCCCAGCACGCCGGCACGATGGCAGGCGCGAACCCTCGACGCTGCATCACTGCTGGCCAATCCCGCGTCGGCGCTGCCGCTGGCGGGCAAGATCGTGTTTATCGGCAGCAGTGATCCGGGAAGTGGCGCGCTGCGGGCAACTGCGGCCAGTCCGGTGCACCCCTCAGTCCAGATCCACGCCGATGTGGCCGCGAGCCTGCTGAGCGGGCACATTCCCCTGCGCCTTGCGAACGCCAGGAAGGTAGAGGGGCTGGCCGCGCTGCTGGGTGGCATCCTGGCCGGAACCGCCGGAGCGGTCCTGGCGCCTGCGCTGGGTGGCATTCTGGTCGTGGGGACGGCACTGGCTTGGCTGACAGGGACAATAGGACTGGCATTGCAGTACGGGTGGCTGTTTGATCCTGTGGCACCGGGCGCGATCACGCTGCTGGCCGGATTGGCGGCGATGTTGACGCAGGCGGCCCGAACCCGCCGGGCCGAAACTGCGATGCGTCGACGTATTGCCCAGTTGCTGCCACCCGATGTGGTGAGCCGGCTCGTACGGCAGCCCGATCTGCTGCGTCTCGAGGGCGAGGAGCGGCAGGTCACTGCGCTTTTTACTGATATCGAGGGCTTCACACAGTCGCTTCGCGGCGTCGAACCGCGCGCATTCGTGGCGATCCTGGATGCTTATTTTACCGGCATGTCTCGCATCGTTCTGCAGCATGGCGGGATGATAGACAAGCTGGTAGGTGACGCGGTGCACGCCCTTTTCAACGCACCGGCCAATCTCGATCATCATGTGGACAAGGCGATTGCCTGCGCGATCGACATGCACGAATTTGGCGAGGCATTCCGACAGCAACCCGAAATGCAGGCGTTGCGGTTCGGCCGGACGCGGATCGGGATCGAGACAGGCGTAGTGATCCTTGGCGACGTTGGGGCGGCCGACAAGATCGACTACACGGCCCATGGCGCGGCAATCAATATGGCGGCTCGGCTGGAGGAGGCCAACAAGGGGCTGGGCAGCAGCATCTGTATTGGGCCCGCCGCGGGCGCCGCGGCGACGATGCCCCTTGTCAGCCTGGGGATCATAGACCTGCGCAGCTTTGGCGACGTTGCGGTATTCACCCCGGCCGGCATGCAGCCGAGAGCGCCGATCTAGCGCGCGACTTGAACGCTGGCAAATGCCGCAGCGATGCGCGCGTCACCCCACTTAACGACTTCGCCCGGTGGCTGCCCTGCTGCGGCAAAGTCCACACCTTCGCCGGCAGCCAACAGACGCTGCACGCCGGCGCCCGTGACCGATACCGAGCCATGATCGACGAAGACGGCGAACTTGCCCTTACTGGGGCCGGCGAAAAAGCGCGTGCCACGCACCCCGATCCGACCAAAGGCAGTGAGAATGGAGATGTTGGTGGGCGGCAGATTCGACGGGCGATCAAAAAGCATGGCACCGCCTACCGAGATGACGCCGCCTTGATCGACGATGAACTGATCGATCGTGAGGTCGCTGCTGGCACCGAGCTTGATCTGTGTCCTGTCGTCGAGCAGCAGCAGGGCAAAGCCATCCTCGCGTGTCATGACCCGATCATCGATCAGCAGCGGGTCATCTGCTGAGATGCCTAGCGTGGCACGCTCTCGCTCGAGTGCCACCGTGCCATCGAGAGATACGACCTTGCCAACCGGAACATTGGCATAAGCGGGTCGGGCCAGTGCGCCTGCCCCGATAAGTCCCAGAATGCCGACGAGTTGGCGACGCGATGGCCGAAAAGTGACTAAGCGATGGGTAGGGCCACTCATGGACTGCTCCTCCGAAACTGCGCTTGCGCAGTCATCGATGGCTTAGCGACCGAGCCAGGTCATCGAACACCTGTTCGATGGCACCTATGGAAGCCCCGCTATAGTCGCTCCATTCTGATTGGAGGGACTGCAGAATGATCAAGACAGCAACAATCGCCCTGGCGCTCTTTGCGGCCATGAGCACGGCATCCATGGCTGCCAGCATCGGCTGGACCACCGGATCTGTGAATTTCCGCGACGGTCCGGGCACTTACTATGCAAAGCTAGGCAGCATCGCGCGCTGCGTCCAGGTCAGCATCGTTGAATCCAGGGATGGCTGGTACCGCGTGCAGTGGAACGGCACCTGGGGCTGGGTTGCCGCCCGCTATATTTCGGCTGATGCCGGCTATTGCTCCGGCGGTTCGACCAAGAAGAGCTACTGACGCACGTCGATCGGTGCCCGGGCTGGCGGCTGGGCACTGTCTTTTCCTCATCTCGCCGATGACCGTGCACGAAGGCCAGCCCCATGCGCTCTTGCCTTGAACCACTGTGTTTGATCGCTGCCGTGTACGCTGCCGCAACAGCTCATGCCTTCTCCGATGAACGTCCCTGCCTAGGATGGTCCGATCCAGTCACGCTGAGCGGCTTTGTAGTAGAGGGCATGTTCCCGGGGCCACCAGAATTCGCCAGTGTGCAATCTGGCGACGCTCCATACACAGCCCAGTTCATCTATTTGTCCGAGCCAATCTGCGTGGTTGCTGACCCAGCTATGGACGTGCCGGCACTTGTCGGGGTCGACCTTGTTCAATTGGCCTGCCCTGATGTGCCCACCCGATCTGGGCAAGAAACCCAGGTGACCGGGACGCTCTATGCACCCCACACCGGCTATCATCGCGGTCGTGTCCTGATCGCGTGCGACTAGGCGGCGTGTAAATCCCTATCCCCTCCTTAGCCAAGGTCTTCGCCATGCTGTCCAAATACGCGTTGAGTTCCGCTGCGGCCATTCTTGCCGTTGCCAGCTTCACATTTCCCGCTCTTGCAGATGATGCGGTGGCGCTCTGTGATGCCCTGGCGTCCAGCCCGCTTGATACGGCGCGTCCGGCCGATGTGACCGGCATCGCGTTTGAAGAGATAGATGTCGCCACAGCCGAACCGGCATGCCGAGCGGCCTGGGAGGCGACGTCTGATCCTCGCATCCGTTACCAGCTTGCGCGCGTGCTGTTCCACGACAACAAGCTTGAGGAAGCCAATGTGCTGTTTGGCCAGGCAGCGGCCGGCGGCCATGTTGATGCCAAGATCGGCATGGCGCAGACATTGCTTGAACTGGCGCGCGGACAAGCGGCAGTGCTGTTGCAGGAGGCCGCCGATTCCGGCAGCGTCAATGCAATGTACAACCTTGCAGTAGACTATGCCGAGGGTGTCGGCGTGCCGCAGGACTCAGCCAGAGCCGTGGCATTGTACGAGCAGGCAGGGGCACTTGGCGATGCCTGGTCCACCTACAATCTGGGTGTGCTCTACGATGAGGGCACTCTCGTCCTGCGCGATGCAGCCAAGGCCAAAGCCTACTATGAGCAGGCTATTGCCAAAGATCACGTCTGGGCAAAAATAAACTTGGGCTATCTGCTGCTCGAAGGCGATGTCGACCCTACCGAACGCTCCCAGGCACTGGAGCTGTTCCGGTCGGCTGGCGTGGACCATGGCGACACCAACGCAGGTTTGCAGCTTGGCCTCATGCTTCAGGATGGCAGTGCCACTGAACAGGATGAAAGTGAGGCGCTTGTTCTCGCGGCGCTAAGGGCACGCGACACGGAACTGGGTGGGTTCCTGCAACTCGCGGATACGGGGCTTTCGGCTCGCAATCTTGCTGCTGTCAAAACGGAGTTGGGTGCGCCAGTTGGTAGCGACAGCATGGATGATGCCGCAATTGCCGAGCTGCGGCGCTACTACGCGATTGCCCCGTAAAGCCAAGAGCACCGGGCGCCGGCGCGCCGGTGCCCCTCCGAGAGCAGCCTGCATGGGTTTGAATCGGCAGGCACCGACATGTTGATGTTATGAACGCGCGAGTTGATCGAGAAGCGACTGGGCTTCAGTATTGCCAAGTGAGGCGGCCCGCTTGAGCAGTTCCCTGGCCATCACCGGGTCCATCTCTGTGCCGCGCCCCGCCAAAATCAGCTTTGCGAGAGGCAACAGGGCATCATTGTTGCCCATGTCGACTGCCGTGAAATAATTGAACACGGCGGCTTCATCATCGACTGGCCCGGCGATACCGTCCTGGGCGTAGTGGCCCAATTCGTAGAAGGCCTCCGCATCGCCAAAGTGGGCGCCCAGGCGCATCAGGCGATGCGCCTCGAGGTCGTCCTTTGGCAGCCCGACGCCGGCAAAATACATTTGCCCCAGCGTGGTGGCCGCAGGACCGAACCCTTCATCGGCCGCAAAATGCAGGAAATCGAGGGCCAGGTCCGTGTCGACGGCGACGCCCGTTCCGTTGATCAAACTAATGGCCAGCGCGTGAAAGGCGGGGGTAAATCCGGCCTCAACTGCCGTCATCAATAATTGGGCGCCTTTGGCCGGGTCGCTCTGCACGCCCTGCCCACTGCTATAGAGAACGCCAGCGAGATAGAGGCCGAGCGGAACATCGTTCTGGGCGGCCCGGTCAGCAAAGTAGTAGGCATCTGCGTATTGGCCCGCAGCGTAGTAGGCGCGCGCCATCCAGGCGTTCATGCGAAAGTCGTTCTCACCGGAACCCATGGCTGCCCAGCAGGCGTCAACCGTGGCGTCCAGATCGAGCATTGACACTGGCCGGCCCGTGGTTTCGAAGCCTGGCTCGAAGCTGCTGGCCGCCTGCGCGGCACACGCGGCTTCAAGGGCATTGAGGACCGGCACCGTCTCAGTGGCAAGAACGGGCGTAGCTATGCTGCAAAGGCTCAGTCCCAGAACGAGAAAGCTGGCGCGGATCATCGTGATCTCCTTGAGTTTGAGGGTTGCCAGTATCAGACAGTGGCGATGGCATCGGCCTGGGCTGGCGCACGCAGGCGGATATCAAGATCGGCATGACCGCGGCTGATAGCGCGATCGTCGCAGACCGGATGGACCGGCGTTGCGTGGCGGCAATCGGCGACGACGACCTTGGCAGCTGCGGTGGGGGTATGAACCAGGGATGGGATACTGCCGACGGCGGCATAGGCAGAGGTGGCGACAAGGGCAATAGCAAAGGCTGTGCGGATCATTTTGTCTATCCATGGGTTGGCGTTTCGATGCCCCCATGTCTAGTTCGACCGCACGGATGACGCTGTTCCGCGCGAAACAGCCCTACTTTTGCTAGCCTTGTTCCATGACCAGGCGAATGACGTCGCCCTGACGACGCACGCCGGTCTTGTCGAAAATACTGGTGAGTTGCGTTCGCACAGTTGCCAGTGACACGCCCAGGCGGTCCGCGATGACCGCTCGGTCGCCGCCACGTGCCAGTTCTTCCAGTACGGCTGTTTCCGCAGGCGTCAGTCGGAACTGCTGGCGCAAATGCTCCATTCGCTGTTGCAGCCTGGTCTCCTGATTGGTGGCAATCACCATAACGCGGTGACGGCGACCACTTTGGCTCCAGCTATCGGTTGGCATGGGGATCACCAGAAGTTGCAACGGAAGGCGGAACGTTCCGCGAAGCACAGAGATAGGCGCGCTTGCTGCCCCCGCTTTGCCGGTGCTGGCCTGGTATATGGCGCGATGGAGCAGACGCGTATCATCAGGCAGCAGGCATTCGAGCATCCCCTGCACCAGACGCACACCATCGGCCTCGGCCAGAAGTCCCTCTGCTACTTCATTGGCCGCCTCGCACGCGCCATTTTCGCCGACAACGAAGACTCCGCGGTCCACCAAAGCAAGGGCCGAGAAGGCGTTCAGGCTATCCGAACGGCTCTCCTCCAAGATCTGGTTAATGCGGAAGGCGCGCGTCAAATGGGGCGACAGTATCTGGAGGAACTCAATTGCATCCTGTTCAAACGGCTTGTTGGCCGAAATCATCAGGTTGGCGCTCCACCCGCCGGTGGTTGCGATAGTGAGGGCGACCCCATGGCGCAGGCCCTGAGGAAGACACCAGTCGTTGTAGAAGGCCGTCTTATAGAAGGTTTCCTTGTCTACCAGGTCACGGTCGAATGCAGCCTGCCCTACCGGCAATGACCGGGCACCCAGTTGCATGGGATTGCTCGCATGATAGTGCGAAGTGTAGAGCCGCACCATTTCGGGATCTGTTCTGGGGGCCATGAATACCGGCGCGCGAATGCCGCTCAAACCGCCAAGGACCGCATCGAAACCGCCGGTTTCGTCCGCCAGACGTTCCATCATCGACAGCCATTGTGATGGGTCCGCACCAGCCTCATAGATGCCATCGATCAGAGCGAGAACTTTGTCCATGGCTCATCCATGTTCGACAAAAACTGGGCGGCGACCAAAAGGTCAACGCTGTCCTGCAGGGCCACAATATACTGTCAGCATTGACCGAAGAGTCCGTTCGTTTCGCTGACGGCGGTCAGTAAGCCATAGTGTGGCAGTGTATTCCAGTGGTTATCGGTATTCCCACTGAGAGGGGCCCAGCCGCGGTGGTCTCCGAGAAGATGTCGCCGGCATGGGTTTGCCGACGACATTGAAACGCGCCAACATGGCAAAAGCGGCAGCCTAGGCCGCATCGACCTTGGCCGGCACCAGCATGCGGGTGAGCGTCGCGTCGCGTAGCACAAAATGGTGGAACAGCGCGGCAACGGCATGCAAGGCAATCAGGATGATGAAGGCGGGCTTGGCCAGTTGATGGATCTCGCCCATTTCAGGATTGAGGTGCACCGTGATCAGGCCGCTAACCGGCACGGCGACGAGCAGGATATAGAACAACACGTGCGTGGCCTTGCCAGCAAGGACCAGAAGCGGGTTCTTGTCGATTGGCGCGGGTGAACCATAGCGCAGCCGAACGAGAATGCGGACGGCCACCAGGACAAGGATGCCGATACCAACCCAGTAGTGCGCCGTGGCAAGCAGGGCGTCGCTGCCACTGATTGCGGTGCCTTCCTCGGCAGCGTCGGTAGCGGTTACCATGCTCTCGCCAAACACGAGCTGGAACAGCACCATGGCAGCAATCAGCCAATGCAGCCCAATCTGTATGGGGCCATAGCCGTTCGTCTTTTGTAAGCTCATCGTCAGTTTTCTCCCAAAGAGGCGTTTGACAGGGCGGCAAAGGCGCCAACCCCGATTTCTTGCAGGCCATGCTGGCTGCGGATCGTGAAGAGTGCGTCAAGTCCGAGGTGCTCGGCCATCTGCGGGCCGGCGTCCTCGCCAAGCACCATCAGGGCCGTGGCCCAGGCATCGGCGACAGCACAGTGCTCTGCTGTAACTGTGACCGCGCAAACACTGCTGCGCAGCGGCATGCCGCTGTGTGGGTCAATCGTGTGGGAAACCACCTCCTGGCCGTGGGCGCGCCAATGTCGATAGTCGCCAGAGGTGGCCATTGCCACGTCGCTGACCTCGAACGTGCGTGCCAGTGCCCGCTGGTCGCGGTCGGGCCGTTCAAGACCAACGACCCAGCCGGTGCTGTCGGGGCGTGTTCCGCAGGCGCGGACCTCGCCGTCAATGCTAACGACGAAGTTTGCAATGCCCTGCCCCAGCAGGACTTCGGCCAAGCAATCGACGCCGTGGCCTTTGGCGATGCCACAGAGGTCGACCTGTACATCCTGGATGCGGCGCAGGCGGGACCCGGCCAGATCGAGCTCGATGATGGCATTTGCGGTTGGACGATTGTTCCGTGCAGCGGCAATGGCCGTTCCGTCAGGCTCGGGCAGGGCCGAACCGAAGCCCCACGCCTGAACAGCCGCGCCCACACCGATATCAAAGGCACCACCCGATACCTGGCCAATCTGCAGCCCCAGCGCCACGACCGAACACAGTTGCGGCGCCACAACCAGCCAGACGCCGAGCGGTGTCCGGTTGAGCTGCATCAGATCACTTTGCGGCTTCCAGGTGGACATGGTGTTGTCCACGGCATCGACCGCCGCCTGCAGAGCAGTGTTCAGTTCGGGTTTGGGCCTGGACGTGGCGAAGAGGACCACTGACCACCGCGTTCCCATCGTCGGGCCGCTCAGAACAAAGCGTTCGATAGTATCAGTAGACATCTTCGAGATAGCGTCCTTTAGCGCGAAGGCTAGTCACTGTCTCACCGACCGGGGCGAGGCAGAAGTCGATACTGTCGCGTACGCCTTCGGCCATCTGCCTGCCACCACACACCATGATCTGGGCCCCGCTGGCAACCAGTTTGCGGATGGCGTCCGCGTCCTCGCGCAGACTGTCCTGCACATAGCGGCCGCCGACGACCCGGGAGAACGCCGTGGCGAGGCCCGCCAGACGATGGTCGGCAAGGGCCGCGCGCAGCAGCGGCGCATAGAGGAAGTCCGAAGCCGGGTCACGGCCGCCGAAATAAAGGTAGTATGGCTGATGGCGGTCATTGCCACCGACAAAGCCGGCGAGTGGCCCGATGCCCGTCCCTGCCCCGATCAGGATCACGGGCGCCTTGCCTGACTGCGGCCGGAAATCAGGGTTGCGCTTGATGAAGGCGGTGATGGACTGACCGGGTTCAAGGCCATGCAGGAACTCCGAGCAGACGCCGCCGGCCATCTTGCGCACGCAGATTTCCAGCACATCATCTTTAGACGAGGAGGCAAGCGAGTAATAACGCGGCACGGGATTGCCGGGCGGAATGATACCGACAAGATCGCCTGGTTCAAAGTTCAGGCTGCTGCGGCGACCCAATAGGCGTTGCAGCAGGCTGGGCCGCTCGCTGGGCAGGGCAAAACGCAGGACGGTGGTTGGCGCCTGTACCTCGGTGCCGAAGTCGGTGCGCTCGAGCAGCACCAGCTCGTTAGTGGCGGGCTGGGTGGGCACGTGTTCCAGGACGAGATCATGACCCAGCCGTTCGCCCAGGGCGTTGCCCCACTGCGCAAAGCTCTGCGACGATTGACGATCGACGCTGGTAAACGGGACCAATTCAGTCAGGCCGCGTTCGCGCATAGCCAATGCTGTGTCCTCGGCGAAGCGGCAGAACTGCTCGAAGCTGCGATCGCCAAAGCCCAGAACGGCAAAGCGCAGGCCCTGAGTGGGCACGAAGCGCGTCAGGCGGGACATGAAGGACTTTGCCGATGCAGGCGCGGTGCCGTCCCCGTAGGTTGCCGTCAGCACCAGGATCTGTTTGGCCGCAGGATAGTCATGTGCCAGCGCATTCATGGGTGCGACATGGGACTTGTGCCCCGTGGCTGCCAGCGCCAGGTGAAGATTGGCGGCAAAACCCCAGGTCGAATTGCCCTCGCTGCCGACCAGAATGATGGTGTCGGCGTGCCGGGCCGCAACGTTGCCTGCGATGCGGGGCTGGTTGCGACGGCGCAGCCACCAGATCACCGTCCCGGTGACAGCGAGCACAGGCACACAGAGCGAAGCAAGCCCCAGCAAGGCGCCGAACCACCACAGGCCCTGGCCAGTGTGCAGCATGTAGATGGTTTCATAGATCGACTGCCCGATGCCATTGGGCGTGAAGCTCAACCAGGCGCCCGTGGCCTGATCGACATAGCCCTGCCCGGCTGACGTGATGAGCGTGAACACGTCAGTTGCGTCGCCGGCATAGGGAAAGGTGATTTCGCGCAGATCCGACAGCGGCAATGCCTGAAGCGCCGATAAGGTGCCGACAGACGCTGGCGCGCCGCCATCAACGGTCGTCGGAAAGGCACTCAGCGTGCCGCCGGTATCGCCCAACAGACCGAAACTGTTGAGTGACATGACGACGCCCGTCATGCCGCTGACCAGCAGCCCCAGGACGGCCAGACGCGCCAGTTCGACATGCAGGCGCTGCGACAGAGTGCCCTTTGCCGTCGTAAAGAGCTTGCGCCACCCACCCAGCCGGTTGGCCAGCAGGATCATGCCGCTGGCGGCGAGCACCACAATGGCAAGCGCACTCAGGCCGGATGCCAGGCGGCCATTCATATCCAGAAACAGCGAGCGATGCAGTTCCGTGAAGAAGGCAAAGAATGGCGATGGCACCATTTCGCCAAGGACTGTGCCGCTTGCCGGATCGATTTTGGCGGCCAAGGCGCCCTGCCCGGCGTCGTAATAGGCGGTAATGGCGCCGGAGGCGGCATGGGTGATCCGGGTGACACCAGGCAGTTGATTGGCAACAGTCTGGGCCAGTTCGGCAACGTCCATGCTGCCCGCCTGAGGCGTGGTTGCGTGATCCAGCATCGGCTGCAGTGATAGCACTACGCCGGTCATTGCCATGAAGGCGACGATCAGGCCGGCGATCAGACCGGGCAGAGAATGGAGACGACGCAACATAACGAACCTCGATGTGCTAGAACGTGACTGCCATGGAAGAAATGTAGCCATTGCCGGCGACTACCGTGCCCGAATTGGCCTGCGTGAGGGGGAGCACAACGTCGTCGCGGTTCTCGGCCCCGTGTTCGACCGCTGAATCCACATGAATGGTGTAGCCGGCGTCGATCAGGGCATCGGCAACGGCAATGCCGACCTTCAGTGTGCGGCCGCTGCCGACGCTGGCCCCGGTGATGGTATCGATCCGCTGGTTGGTGCCCGAGATGCCTCGGACCCAACCGCGCAGGTGGCGGTAGTATTCCGAGCGGCCGCCGGCGACCCAGAGCGTGGAGTCATAGGTACCGTCGGGCTTGGTCAGGTAGACCGCGAGGTAGGCTGGAGGACCCTGATAATTGGTCATCTGGATCGCAAGCGTGGCGTCCTTGGCATAGGCAAGGCCGGGTGCCGAGAAGGCCGTAGCCAACAGCAGAATGGCAGTGAGTTTTTTCATGGCGAGGACATCCAATGGGTTAGGCGTTGGCTGCTTGTCCCATTGCAGCCTGACGCCAGCCTGAACGGCGACAAGACAGATGTTCAGCCTGGCGTCAGCTTGCGCTATTAGGTGGAGGGACGGGGTGGAGATGCAGTGCGTATTTTATTGATCGAAGACGACCAGGTATTGGGCGCAGCCATCCGCGATCACATCGCGGCTGATGGGCATGGCGTTGACTGGATGCAGCGGCTCGATGACGCTGGCGCCGCGCTCGACAGTGTCGCCTACCAGCTGGTGCTGCTTGATCTGAACCTTCCCGACGGGCGCGGCCTCGATCTGCTTCGTCGGCTGCGGGCGCAGGGTAATACGGTTCCCGTCATCATCAGCACAGCGCAGGATCAGATTGCGGTCCGCATAGAAGGGCTCAATGCCGGGGCTGACGACTATCTGGTCAAGCCATTTGATCTCAGCGAAATGAGCGCACGGCTGGCTGCGGTAGCCCGACGCTATGGGGGCAATCCAGCGCCTGAGGTGTCGTTTGGGCCAATCAGCGTAAATACCGCGACCAAGGCGGTGAGCGTCAACGGCAAGTCGGTGACGCTGACTTCCCGTGAATGGGCCGTGCTTGAACGGCTGATCAGTCGGCCGGGCGCCATCGTCACCAAATCCGAAATCGAAGATTCGCTCTACGCGTTTGGTGCCGAAATTGAGAGCAATGCCGTCGAAGTCTATGTCAGTCGGCTGCGCAAGAAGCTGGGCAAGGACAGTGTGACGACTTTGCGCGGTCTCGGATATCAGGTGCAGAAGTGAAGCGTCCATGGTCGATTGCGCTGCGACTTGCGCTGCTGCTGACCCTGGTCACGGGGATCTTCTGGATTGGCGCCGCAGCTGTTTCTACTGCGGTTCTGCAGCACGAATTGCAGGAAGCGTTCGACGACAGTCTCAGCCAGAGCGCCTATCGGTTGTTGCCGCTGGCCCTGCACGACCTGCGCGAACCCAATGAACGGCATGGCCCGGTTCAGGGCCTGGACGACTCTGACCAGAGTGCCTTCACGTATTTCGTGCATGATGGCGCTGGCAAAGTCCTGATCCGGGCCGAGGATGCGCCCGACGATATCACTACGCTTCCCACGGCCGAGGGATATGTCGAGGTCGACGGCCGACGGGCCTTTTCCATCAGCGATCCACGCTCCGGCCTCGGCATTGTCGTGCTCGAAATGTCCAACCATCGCCAGGAGGCACTGGTCGATGCAGCGGGCACGCTGTTCTGGCCGCTGGTGGCGCTCATTCCACTGCTCGGCATCGGAATCTGGATTTCTGTTCGGTTTGGCATGCGGCCGCTCAACCGTTTCTCCAATGACATTGCGTTACGCGGTAGTGGCAATCTGAGCCCGCTGGACGCAGCTGGCCAACCGGCAGAACTGGCCCCCATTGCAGGGGAAGTCACTGCATTGCTGGACCGGCTGAAGGCCGCCATGGACTCCGAGCGCAGCTTTGCCGCCAACAGTGCCCATGAGTTGCGCACGCCCATCGCAGGTGCGCTGGCGCAAACACAGCGACTGGCACTGGATCTGGGGAACCATCCGGCAAAGGGGCGGGTTCAGGAGGTGGAACGTGCGCTGCGCCATCTCTCGCTGCTGTCAGAAAAACTGTTGCAACTGGCGCGGCTTGAGGCCGGGTTTGCCCGATCTGACGAGCCGGTTGCACTGCAGCCCATCACCGAACTGGTGATCCGCGACTTCCAGACGGCGCACGCGACAGCGGGCCGCGTTCAGCTCGAGATCGATCCGGATATAGCTCTCTTCGCGCGGATCAATCCGGACGCCTTTGCCATCGCCTTGCGCAATCTGGTGCAGAACGGGCTTATCCATGGGCCCGCCGATGGCGAGGTCGACGTACTGGTCCATGCGGGGCCGGTTGTCGTGGTGCGCAATCACGGGCCAATTGTACGGCCCGAAATTCTGGCGCAGTTGGGAACGCGGTTTGCCCGCGGCGACACAGGTGCCAAGGGCACCGGCCTTGGGCTGGCTATTGTAGAGGCCATTGTGCAACAGGCCGGTGGTACAATGAGGCTTGCTTCACCCATCCCCGGACAGGCTGACGGGTTTGAAGTCACTCTGGATCTCAGTCGGGCGGGACAAGCGGGCGCCCAAGGCGGCACTGCAACGTCTGCAGAGCGGTCATGACTATTGCGGCGCTTCCACGTGCCAGATGCCGTGCTAGTTTTCCAATTCGGAGCTCGGTTCTCCTAGCGTACTGATTCACAAGAGTTCTTTATGTTCATCGACAGCCACCTCCACCTCGATTTCGACGAATTTGCCGCAGACCGCGCCGCCGTGATGCAGCGCGCCCGTTCGGCTGGGGTCGAGCGCTTTCTGTCCATCGGCATCAAGGTGCGCGACTTTGGCCGCGTCCTGGCTGTGGCCGAAGCGCATGAGGACGTCTACTGCACGGTGGGGACGCTACCGCATTTCGCTGATGAAGAGCATGACGTGACGGCTGCCGAAATCGTTGCATATGCCAACCATCCCAAGGTGGTGGGCATTGGCGAGGCTGGCCTCGATACTTTTTTTGGCAATGCATCCTGGGATGCCCAGACGGCGGTATTCCAAGCGCATATCGATGCTGCCCGACAAACGCAGCTGCCGCTAATCATTCATTCGGTGCGGCAGGACGCGGCCATGGCTGAAATGCTGCGCGATGGCATGCGCGCAGGGGCGTTTCCTTTCGTCGTACATGCTTTTTCTGGCGGTCCTGCTCTGGCTGAAACTGCGTTGAGCCTTGGCGGCTATCTCGGGTTCGGCGGGCTGATGACCTATGCAGAAAACGACACGATGCGTGACATCGCCGCCGCTGCACCGGCCGATCGAATTTTGCTGGAAACCGATTCCCCGTCGCTGACCCCTGCCCCCGACCAGGACCAGCGCAATGAACCGGTACGGTTGCTGGACGTTGCGCAGCTGCTGGCGGACTTGCGGGGGATCGGAATTGCCGATCTTGGTGCGCTGACAACAGCCAATTTTTATCGGTTGTTCAGCAAAGTGCCAAAACCATCGGCCAACGGCTGACCCTGAAATCCGGCACGCCTAGCGATGAACGCTGGCGGCCCATTTGAGAATATCGGTCGATGACATGGCGCCCGAGACGCGCCCTATTTCCTTGCCGTTCTGGAACATGAGCATGGTCGGGATGCTGCGAATGGAGAGCCGCGTCGAGAGTTCCGGCGCTGCGTCGGAGTTGAGCTTGATGAACCGCATGGCTGGCTCGGCCTGTACTGCAGCGGCGGCAAATTGCGGCCCCATGACGCGGCACGGGCCACACCAAGGTGCCCACACATCAACCAGTACGGGAATGTCCGACTTGGCAATCTGCCGGTCAAACTGACTTGCCGTCACTTCGGCGGGTTCGCCGCTGAATAGGACAGCGGCACATTTGCCGCACTTGGCAGCGTGGGCGTCATGCCCGGACGCGAGGCGGTTGATGGCGCCGCAGGCTGTGCAGACTACGTGATTGCTTTCGCCCATACCCGGAATTCCTCAAAGAACGGCAGCGCCGCAAGCTGCCACTACCCCTACCCAGTTGAAAATGGTGGCCCTGAGGGTAGGATGCAAGTCGGCTTAGGTCGCACTCGGATTGGCAAGCGGAGGGGGGCCGGAGCGCAGGCCGCGGTGCAACGGACCCGGCAATCAATCCGAGTAAAGAAATTTTGGTCGGTTCTGCTTATTTTTCAGGTGGTTGAACAGACGTTCCATCACAGGGCACTTGCAGCAAAGAGCGTTTTCCGCTTGTTAGGCAAGGCGCAAGATTTGTCTAGTGCGCCTGCTAAGCGCCGCTACCAATTTGGTCTAGTAATTGACAAACGCGCCTAGGCTGGCCTCGAACGGGTCCGTCGGTGTCCGTTGCAAACAGGAGCTTGCTGATGTCCCCCCTTTCGTACCGCATCTTTGGTCGCGCGCTGCTGACCGCCGCGCTGCTTGCCAGTGTTTCGGCCGGTGCCGCCATGGCGCAAAGCTATGACAAGGATGCCAGCATCCGCATTGGCTCACTCTACGAGCCTCAAAACCTGGACAACACTGCTGGCGCCGGCCAGGGCATCAACGAAGCCTTCAACGGCAATGTGTACGAGGCCCTGTTCCAGTTGACGGATGCTGGTGCAGTCGAACCCGTTTTGTCTGCAGACTATAGCGTCAGCGATGATGGCCTCACCTACACCTTTACGCTGCGCGACGGCGTCACCTTCCATTCGGGCGACCCGCTGACGGCGGCCGACGTGAAATACTCCATCGAGCGCGTTACCGCCGACGATTCCAAGAGCTCGCGCAAGAAGAGCCTTTCGACGATCACCAACATTGAGGCGCCCGCTGACAAGACGGTTGTCATCACGCTTTCGAGCCGGTCGATCTCGCTGCCGTACAATCTGAGCTATGTGTGGATCGTCAACGACGCAGCCACTGACATTACGGCCACCGAAGACGGCACCGGTCCCTACAAGCTCGAAGAGTGGCGCCGCGGGTCGGCTCTGGCCCTGGCCCGTTTTGATGGCTACTGGGGCGATGCCCCCACCAATGGCGACGTGCTCTACCAGTACTTCACCGACGCGACGGCGCTGAACAATGCGCTGCTGACCAATGCAGTCGATGTGATTACCTCGGTGCAGAGCCCGGATTCGCTGGCGCAGTTCACCGACAATCCCGCTTTCACCGTGACCGCGGGCAATTCCACGACCAAGGAACTGCTGGCCTATAACGACCGTGTGGCGCCCTTCGACAACGTCAAGGTGCGCAAGGCACTGGCGCGGGGTGTGGACAAGGCCAAGTTGCTCAATTCGATCTGGGGCGACTACGGCACGCTGATCGGCTCCTTCGTGCCCCCGACCGACCCATGGTACGAGGATCTGACGGGCGTCGATGCCTATGATGTTGAGGGTGCCAAGGCGCTGTTGGCCGAGGCGGGCTATCCCGACGGCTTCGAATTTACCCTCGACACGCCTGACTACGATCCCCATCCGATCGTGTCGCAGTTCCTGCAGGGCGAATATGCCAAGATCGGCGTCAAGATGAACATCAACATCATCACCGCCAATGAATGGTACACCAAGATCTACCAGAGCCACGATTTCCAGGCGACGCTGCAGGAACACGTGAACCATCGCGACATCGTGTTCTACGGCAATCCGGATTTCTACTGGGGCTATAACAACCCCGAGGTGGTCAAGCTGATCGCTGACTCCGAGGCCGCTGACAGCACCGATGCGCAGACCGATCTGCTGCGCAAGGCCAATGAGATCATTGCGGAAGATGCCGCCAGCAACTGGCTGTATCTGTATCCGCAGATCGTGGTGTCGGCGTCCAATGTCTCGGGCTATCCGATCAATGGGCTGAACTCGCAGTTCTTCGCCTATGATATCGAGAAGGCGCAGTAAGCGCAGGCACAACACTACCAGCACTTCAAGCTCATGGGTCACCCGCAGGCGTTTGCGAGGTGACCCATGTTCCTTGGTGCTGTAAGTCTGAGCAACGTCAAATCGGGGGCTGGCCCATTCTCGCATATACCGTTCGCCGGCTGATTATACTGGCGCTGTCGCTGCTGATTGCTGCGATGGCGCTCTTTGTACTGCTGCGCTTGTTGCCGGGCGATCCGGCAAACGCCTTGCTCGGTGTGGGCGCTACGGACGCGCAGATTGCAGCGGCGCGTGCCCAGCTTGGGTCGGACCAGCCGCTTGCCACCCAGTTCGTGCAGTACCTGGGCAATATTGCCCGGTTTGACCTGGGCACTTCATTTGTCAGCCGGGCCTCAGTGATCGGAGAAATCGGCAATCGAATGGCGGTCACCGTGCCGCTGACGCTGCTCGGCTTCTTGCTGGCGCTTGTTATCGCCATCCCCCTGGGCATCATCGCCGCGGTACGGGCGCACACCTGGTATGGTTGGCTGATCTCTGTTGTGTCGCAGCTCGGCATCGCCATTCCGGTATTCTGGCTGGGTATTTTGCTGGTCACTGCCTTTTCCATCAATCTGCGCTGGTTGCCGTCTGGCGGCTTTCCGCTGCGCGGCTGGCAGAACCTGGGAGAGGCCGCGACCGGCATGGTACTGCCGGTCCTGACTGTTGCGCTGGTCATGGCCGCCTCACTGCTGCGGTACGTTCGGGCAGCGACGCTTGATGTGCTTGGCAGCGATTTCCTGCGTACGGCCAGAGCACTTGGATCGGGCTTTGCCGAGGCGTTGCTTCGGCACGGATTGCGCAATGGCGCGGTACCAGTGATCTCGATCCTGGGTATTGAACTGGCGAGTACGTTCCTGGGCGCGGTGGTGGTTGAGCGCGTATTCAGCCTGCCTGGACTGGGGTCGATGCTGCTGCTGGCCATTCAGCAGCGCGATTATCCCAATCTGCAGGGCGTGCTGATTGTCTCGACACTTCTGGTGCTGCTGATTGGCTTTTTTGCCGATCTTTTGCAGCGGCTGATTGACCCGCGCCTCCGCGATCGCGCACGGGGAGCAGCATGAGCAGTATCGGGATAACTGGCTTCGAAACGCGGCGACGCTTTTCACCGACGCTCTGGATGGGCCTGGCGCTCGTCGGGCTGCAGCTCGCTATTGCCGTGCTGGCGCTGGTGTGGACACCGTATGATCCGACAGCCATGACCGGTGGACGCCTTGAAGCGCCATCCTGGCTGCATTGGGCGGGCACCGATCGGCTGGGGCGCGATTTTCTGACCCAGGTGATGCTGGGCAGCCAGATTGCATTGCTGGTGGGTAGCGGCGCGGTGCTGATTGGCGGGATCATTGGTGTTTCCTTGGGCTTGCTGGCCGCCTTCGCCAGCCGCTGGCTTGACGATGCCTTGGCGGCGACCCTCGACATTCTGATTGCCTTCCCAACGCTGCTGATTGCCATGCTCGTCGTCGCGGCGAGCGATCAGGCGAGCCTGTTTTCAGCCATTTTCGCTATCGGTATCGCCCTGTCGGCCATTGTAGCGCGCCTGACGCGAATCCTGGCCAAACGGGTGTTGCTACTCGACTACATTACGGCAGCGCGTACCTCGGGCACATCATGGCCCGGCATTGTGCTGATTCATGTGCTGCCAAATATCTGGCCGACGCTGGCGGTCAATTTCGCGCTGCAGTTCGGGCTCGCTGCGATAGCTGAGGCATCGCTTTCCTATCTTGGGCTTGGCGCACCGCCACCCAACCCATCCTGGGGGCATTTGCTGCAGGAAGCGCAGGGAACAGTCTACACGGCCCCCATCGGTGCCTTCGTGCCCGGTCTTGCCCTTGTCCTGCTGGTCGTCGGCATCAACCTGCTTGCCGACGGTTTGCGTGATGTGGTCGATCCAACCCAGGAGACCAGTCGATGAATGGGTTGCTGGAGATTGAAGGGCTGACTTTGCGCACCAAGGGCAAGGCGCTGGTGACCGATGTGTCGCTATCCATCGCTCCGGGAGAGCGCGTCGGGCTGATTGGTGAATCAGGGTCGGGCAAATCACTCACCGCGCTGGCGGCCATTGGCCTGTTGGCGGACGGTATCGACGCGACAGGTTCGGTGAGGCTTGCTGGCCAGCAGGTGATCGGCGCCAGCGATCAGGAACTGGTCGGCCTGCGCGGCGTAGCCAGTGCAACGGTATTTCAGGAGCCGCTGACGGCGCTCGACCCGTTGCTGCCAGTGGGCCGTCAGGTCGCGGAGCCGCTGCGTCGCCGCAGTCAGCGTGATGGCCTTCACCTCGACCGCAAGGCATTGGTGGCAGCTGTTATCGCATTGCTCGAACAAGTCGCCCTGCCCGACCCTGCCAGCTTGGCCAAGCGCTACCCACATGAGCTATCGGGCGGTCAACGCCAGCGCGTAGCCATTGCCATGGCACTTGCCTGCAGGCCCGCATTGCTGATCGCAGACGAGCCGACCACGGCGCTTGACGTCACCACTCAGGCCGAAATTCTTAAACTACTGGCCCGTCTGGTAGCGGACAATGGGATGGCGCTGCTGTTCATCAGCCATGACTTACCCGTTGTGGCCCGTGTCGTAGAGCGGGTCATCGTGCTGCAGCATGGTGTCGTTGTGGAGGCC
>JAHJOS010000420.1 GCA_018820005.1 Alphaproteobacteria bacterium
CCACCGCCAGCTGCTCTCGACCGTGCGCATCACCGAAATCCTGACCGGCGGCGCCAAGCCGACCATCAAGGCTGCCGGCGCGACTGCACCAGCCGCAGCTGAAGTGTCCACCAAGCCTGCTAAGGTTCGTGCCGCTGCCAAGGCAGCCGCTGCGACCGAAGCCACCGAGGCCAAGGCACCGGTAAAGAAGGCTCCGGCCAAGAAGGCTGCCCCCAAGGCCGCAGCAACCGAAGAAGCCGCCGCTGAAAAGCCGGCGAAGAAGGCCCCGGCTAAGAAGGCCGCACCCAAGGCCGACAAGGAATAAGGAGCTAGAAGATGGCACACAAAAAAGCAGGCGGTTCATCCCGCAACGGTCGTGATACCGCTGGCCGTCGTCTCGGCGTCAAGAAGTTCGGTGGCGAAGTTGTCATTGCTGGCAACATCATCATCCGCCAGCGCGGCACCAAGTGGCACCCCGGCACCGGCGTTGGCCTGGGCAAGGACCACACCATTTATGCGCTGGTTGACGGCAATGTGTCGTTCCGCACCCGTGCAAACTCGCAGGTGTTCGTCTCCGTCGACCCGGCAAAGGCCGCCGAATAACCCGGCAGGTCCCACGAACCAGCCGGTGACCAGTTCCCCGGCTCGCGTTCGCTGTGCAGCGACATTGACAAGGGGAACCGGTTCGCCGGTTCCCCTTTTCGCATTGCAAAAACAGAGCTCGAACATGGACAGCATCGCCCTTCGCCTCCCCGCTTCAATCGAAACGGATCGCCTGGTGCTGACCACGCCGACCCTCGCCCACGTCCCCGAAATGGCCGTGCTGGCCAATAGCCGCGCCATCTACGAGGTCCTCGCCCGCCTGCCTCACCCCTATGGCGAAAGTGACGGGCGCTTTTTCGTCGAGACCATCGCCCGCGGTCAGAGTGAATTCGCCTGGTCGATCCTGCGCGACGGCCGGTACATCGGCGTAATCAGCCTGATCGGCATCGACCTCAAGGACCATCCGACCCCCGAGATCGGCTACTGGCTGGGCGAGCCATTCTGGGGCCAGGGCTATGCGACGGAAGCTGCGGTAGCAGTTGTCGCGGCGGCCAAAGTTGCTGGCCTGCCGGCACTCCGCGCCACCGCGCTGACCAGCAACAATGGCTCGCGCAACGTGCTGGCCAAGGCAGGTTTCATCGAGACGCACGAGGGTCCGTCGCCGCACGGCACCAATGCCGGTAAGCCCACCACCTTTATGCGACAGGATTTCATGCAATGAGCCTGCCCACCACCATCACGACTGAGCGTCTTGTCTTGCGTGCGCCAGTTGCGGCCGACTGCGCTGATATTGTCGCCATGGCCAATAATCCCAAGATGCTTGCGACTACGGCGACGCTCCCTCACCCCTTTGGTGACAGCGACGCCCACAAGCTGATCACAGAGGCGCACAATGCCAGCCAGCATTGCTACGCCATTACGGGCGTCGATGACCGCTTCATGGGCGTAATGCTGTTCAAACTGGCGCCCGGCAAGGCGCCCGAAGTTGGCTATTGGCTGGGCGAACCGCACTGGGGCCAGGGCTATGCAGCCGAGGCGCTAACTGGCCTTTTGGCCGCCGTGCGCAGCCTTCCCTCGTTTGCCGTTGTTACGGCCCGCGTGCTGCAGGCCAATGCCGCATCCGTGCGGGTTCTGGAAAAGGCTGGATTCAGCATTGTCGAGCACACTTTTGGAGTGGTTGAACGCCACCGCGGCAAGCCACTGTTCGTCATGCAATGGAGCGCACGGTGAATATCTCGCTGCAGACCCCAAGAATGCTGCTCCGCCAACCCCAACTCGGTGATGCCGAACCAATAGCGCGCTATCTCAATGACTATGAGGTGGCCGGCAATCTCGCGCGCGTACCCTTTCCCTATCATCTGAGCGACGCCAAAGCCTGGCTGCGCACGCGCAGGCCCGGCCTGCCGATCGAAGAAACCAATTTCGCCATGGAACTGCCCGACCACGGCTTTGTCGGCCAGGTTGGCTTTCATCGCGGCCCTCTCGGCCCCATCATCGGCTATTGGCTGGGCCGGCCATACTGGGGCCAGGGCCTGATGAGCGAGGCCGTCACTGCCTGTCTCGACTGGTTCTTTGCGGCCACCAATGCCGACACGATATATTCGGGTGTGTTCCATTTTAATGCGGCATCACTCGCCATTCAAAACAAGCTCGGGTTTACCCAAACCGGCACCTCGAGCCTGCTCTGCCTTGCGCGCGACGCCGAGGTAGAGCATATCGACACCAAATTGACGCACAGCGTCTGGAAGGCCAGAGAAAAATGAAGTTCCTTGATCAGGCCAAGGTCTATGTCCGCTCCGGCGATGGCGGCGGTGGCGCCGTCTCGTTCCTGCGCGAAAAATTCGTCGAATTCGGTGGCCCCAATGGCGGCAATGGCGGACGCGGCGGCGACGTCGTGATCGAATGCGTTGACGGGCTCAACACGCTGATCGACTATCGCTATCAGCAGCACTTCAAGGCCAAGACCGGCACGCACGGCATGGGTAAGAACCGTACCGGCGCCGATGGCACCGATACCGTGTTGCGTGTGCCTGTGGGCACCCAGGTGTTCGAAGACGACAATGAGACCCTGATTGCCGACATGACCGAGGTGGGCCAGCGCGTGGTGCTGCTCTCGGGCGGCAATGGCGGTTTCGGCAATGCCCATTTCAAGACCTCGGCCAATCAGGCGCCCCGCCACGCCAACCCCGGCCAGCTGGGCGTTGAAAAATGGATCTGGTTGCGGCTCAAGCTCATTGCCGATGCGGGCCTGGTCGGTCATCCCAATGCCGGCAAGTCGACGTTCCTGGCAGCCGTTTCTGCGGCCAAACCCAAGATCGCCGATTATCCCTTCACCACACTGCATCCCAATCTGGGCGTGGTCTCGATTGGCGAGCGCGACTTCGTGCTGGCCGACATCCCGGGCCTGATTGAAGGCGCCAGCGAAGGCATCGGCATCGGTGATCGCTTCCTGGGCCACATCGAGCGTTGCGGCGTCCTGATCCATCTCATCGATGGCACCCAGGACGACGTCAAGCACGCCTATAACGTCATTCGCAGCGAACTGGCGGCCTATGACGAGCGTCTGGCTGAAAAGCCCGAGATCGTCGTGCTCAACAAGATCGACTCCATCCCGGCCGATGAGCTCAAGGAGAAGATCAAAATCCTCAAAAAGGTCAGCAAACAGGATGTGCTGCAGGTCTCGGCCGTGACCGGCAAGGGCACGGAAATGGTGCTCTATGGTGTGATTGAGACCCTTGATGCCGAAAAGGCCGCTCGCCTCGAGGCCGCCCGGCGCAAGATCGAGCCCAACTGGGCGCCGTGATGTCCGGCAACGCCCTAGCGCCCTATCGGCGCCTGACCATCAAGATCGGTTCGGCCCTGCTGGTGGACAGACAGGGGCGGCTGCGGGCCGAATGGCTGGCCGATCTGGCTGCCGATATCGCCGCGCTCAAGGCGGGTGGATGTGAGGTAGTCATCGTCTCCTCGGGTGCCATCGCGCTCGGCCGCGGCCTGCTAGGGCTGTCTGCCGTGACACTAACGCTCGAGCAAAGCCAGGCGGCCGCCAGCGCCGGTCAGATTGCTCTGAGCCAGGCCTGGTCCAGCGCATTGGGCGCTCATTCCATCGTCACCGGGCAGATCCTGATCACGCCCAATATCACCGAGGAACGCCGCTACTACCTGAACGCGCGCACGACCATCGCCACTCTGCTCGGCCTTGGTGCCATCCCCATCATCAACGAGAACGACAGCGTCGCTACCGCCGAGATTCGCTATGGCGACAATGACCGCCTTTCCGCCCGCGTGGCCACCATGATTGAGGCCGATTGCCTGGTGCTGCTCAGCGATATCGATGGCCTCTATACCGCTCCCCCGGCGCAGGACCCCGACGCCGCCCATATTCCACAGGTGCACGCCATCACCCCGGCAATTGAGGCCATGGCCGGCGGCGCGGCCAGCCATCTCTCGCGCGGTGGCATGACCACCAAGGTTGAGGCCGGCAAGATCGCCACCCAGGCCGGTACGGCCATGATCATCGCCAAAGGCACCCAGGCCCATCCGCTGGCCGCACTCACCCAGGGCGGTCGGCATACGTTGTTCCACCCCGCTCATACCCGGGCCCAGGCCCGCAAGCGCTGGATCATGGGTACGCTGGCGTTGACCGGCTCGCTGCAGGTCGATGCCGGCGCTGCCCGCGCCCTGCTGACCGGCAAATCGCTGCTGCCCATTGGCGTCACCAAGGTGGGCGGTGAGTTTGAACGCGGCGACGCCATTGCGGTGCTGGGTCCCGATGGCACCGAGGTCGCGCGCGGCCTGGCCGGCCTCGATAGCGACGAGGCCCGCCTGGTCATGGGCAAACGCAGCGATACCGTGGTCGAACTGCTTGGCGCCGGCAATCGCGCCGCTCTGATCCATCGCGACAATCTGGTACTGGTTGGTGCCAAGGAGGACCGTCATGACATTGGCTGAAACAGATGCCGCCACCGGCCTCCGAGAGGTCATGGCCGAAATCGGCCGTAATGCCCGCCTGGCTGCACGCGCGCTTGCCATCGCGACCCCAGACCAGAAACGCACGGCGCTGATTACGGCAGCCGGCGCCATCAATGCACATCGGGCAAAGATCCTGGCTGCCAATGCCACCGACATGGCGGCGGCCCGCACCAAGGGCATCTCCAAGGCATTCCTTGATCGCCTCGAACTCACTGACGCCCGTATCGACGCCATCATCGAGGCCGTGCGCACCATTGCCGAGCTGCCCGACCCGGTCGGCACCATCATCGCCGAATGGGATCGCCCCAATGGGCTGCACATCGAGCGTGTTCGCACGCCGCTTGGCGTCATCGGCGTGGTTTTTGAGTCACGCCCCAACGTCACCGCTGATGCCAGCGCGCTCTGCATCAAGGCCGGCAATGCCGTGATCCTGCGCGGCGGCAGCGACAGCTTTCATTCCAGCCACGCCATCGTCGAGTGTATGCTTGATGGCCTGCATGCCGCTCGCCTCCCCACCGAGGCTGTGCAGCTGGTTCCCACCACCGACCGTGCCGCCGTGGGCGAAATGCTCAAGGGGCTCGACGGCAATATCGATGTCATCGTGCCCCGCGGTGGCAAGACGCTGGTTGCCCGGGTGCAGGATGAAGCCCGCGTGCCCGTCTTCGCTCATCTTGAAGGCATAGTGCATGTCTACATCGACAAGGCAGCGGCGCTCGACACAGCTGTCGCCGTCACACTCAATGCCAAGATGCGCCGCACCGGCATCTGCGGCGCCGCCGAAACCCTGCTGGTGCACAAGGATGTGGTTCAGACGCACCTCAAGCCCATTATCGAAGCGCTGATTGCCAAGGGCTGCGAAATCCGCGGCGACGCCACCGTCATGTCGCTGATCCCCGCCGCCAAGGCGGCGACCGAGCTCGACTGGCGCACCGAATACGAGGACGCCATCATCTCGGTGAAGGTCGTCGACAGCCTCGATGGGGCCATCGCGCACATCGAAAAATACTCCAGCCACCACACCGAGGCGATTATTTCCGAGGACCCGCAGGCCGTCGAAACTTTCTTCAATCAGGTCGACAGCGCCATTGTGATGCACAATGCCTCCACCCAGTTCGCCGACGGCGGCGAATTCGGCTTCGGCGGCGAGATCGGCATTGCCACCGGCCGGATGCACGCGCGCGGCCCCGTAGGCGTCGAGCAACTCACCAGCTTTAAATACCGCGTCCGCGGCACCGGCCAGACGAGACCCTGACCCCTTTTGACCCTGCGCCATCCCATCCGCATCCCCGGCATTACCGCGCTCCCGCCCTCGGGGCCCGGCATGCGCATTGGCCTGTTCGGCGGCAGCTTCAACCCCATCCACGATGGCCATCGCCTGGTTGTAGAAGAGACCTTGCGCCGTCTTGACCTCGACGCGCTCTGGGTCCTCGTGACCCCGGGCAACCCGCTGAAAAATCACAGCGACCTGGCGCCGCTGGCCGACCGGGTAGAGGCCGCCCGGACCCTGTTGCACAATCCCAAGGTACGCGTAACCGGCTTTGAGGCGGCCCATGGTTTCACCTATTCCTGGCAGACCATTCGCTTTTTGACCCAGGCCATGCCCGACCGCCACTTCGTCTGGATCATGGGCGCCGACAATCTGGTCGATTTCAACCACTGGGAACGCTGGCGCGATATCGCCGCCATGGTGCCCATGGCCATCTATGTCCGCCCCGGTTCGGGTCGCCGCGCACCGGTTTCCATGGCGGCCAGCGCCCTTAGCCGTTGGCGCCTCGATGAGAGCGATGCGCCCCGCCTGGCGCAGAGCAAGGCACCTGCCTGGGTCTATCTGCATGGGCGCCAATCGCCCCTGTCGTCATCGGCCATAAGGGCAAGACGGCAACACGTTAAGCCAAAGTGAAGAGCCAATCTTGCGAAACCGTCATCAAACGCGCATATTAAGGGCGTGTGATCTTTGTCACCAATACAGGAACTGATTGCTTGCCGTTTGCAAAGACGCCTGCACATTCCGATCAACCACCAAGGATGCTGATCCCCCGCATGACCCATGCACTTGCATGGGCGGAAGGCCAATGTTGATGGCCGCGCTGCCCGAAAATTCCGCCCCTACCCCCGTAACGTCCATCGCGACCCCGGAACGTCCCATGATCGATGTCATCCTCGGCTGCCTCGACGATGCCAAGGCCGAGCAGATCGTTGCCGTTGACATCATGGGCAAATCCTCGTTGGCCGACCACATGGTCGTTGCCTCCGGCCGCTCGCAGCGCCATGTCGGCGCCGTGGCCGACCAGATGGTCAACGCCCTGCGTGAAGCCGGCTATGGCAAACCCCGCATCGAAGGCCTGCCGCATTGCGACTGGGTCCTCGTCGATGCTGGCGACGTCATCGTCCATATCTTCCGCCCCGAAGTGCGTGAGTTCTACAACATCGAAAAGATGTGGCAGGCCGATTTCGCCGCTGACGCCCACTAGAGCCCATCAATGCGGGTAACCATCGCTGCCGTCGGCCGCATGAAGGCCGGGCCTGAACGAGAAATGGTGGCGCGCTATCTCGACCGGGCAGGCGGCAGCGGCAAGCCGCTGGCGCTGACGGGCTTTGACGTCATTGAATTGACCGAGTCACGCGCCTCTTCATCGGCCAGCCGCAAGGCCGATGAGGCCAAGGCGCTGCACGCCGCCTTGCCCGAGGGCATTGTCGTGGCGCTCGACGAGCGCGGCAAATCCATCGGCTCTGAGGCCTTCGCCAACCAGCTTGGCCGCTGGCGCGATGATGGTCGTCCGGCCGTCAGCTTCGTGATCGGTGGTGCCGATGGGCTCGATCCCGCCTTTGTCGCTAAGGCCGATCTGGTGCTGAGCTTTTCGCCCCTCACCTGGCCGCATCAACTGGTGCGCATCATGCTGGCCGAGCAGCTCTATCGCACCACGACGATCCTGTCGGGCCACCCCTATCACCGCGGCGACTGATCACGCACAATCGCACATGGTTAAGCAGCGTTAACCTGCATTTTCCTGCCCGCTTGCTATGGTGCGCGGATTGATTCGGGCGTTTCAGGCGCCCTGGCTGGAGACGTCATGCCACTGTGGCGAGGCAAACAACTGGGACGGCTGCTGGCAGGCGTGACGCTGACCCTGGCAACATCGCTGCCCCTGCTGGCCCAGACCGAGACGGCCCAGCCCGACGCCGCGCCCGCCGAGGTTACGCCGGCGCCCGAGCCAGGCACACCATCCACCCAGCCCGAACTGCGCGGCCCCATCGACAGCACCGCGCCGCCCACCTAGGCGGCACCCGCCGATCCCGGCGCCGATCTTGAGACCGTCGAATCCTCAATCAGTCTCAGCCAGCAGCGCATCGACGAGCTCAAGGTCGAGATCGCCGAGATGGAGGGCGATCGCACCAAGCAGAATGCCGCGCTGATCGCTGCCGCCCAACGCGTCAAACTTGCCGAAATCGAGGTCGCCGACGTCGAAGACCGCCTTTCGACGCTCATTGTGCAGGAGCTCGAAGTGCGCGGGCGCCTTGATGGCTCCAATGCCCAGATTGCCAATGTGCTGGCGGCGCTCGAGCGCATTTCGCTCAACCCACCACCGGCGCTGATCGTCGATCCCGCAGACGCGCTGGGGTCCGCCCGCAGCGCCATCCTGATCGCCGCCATCGTCCCGCAGCTGCGCGCCAAGGCCGATGCCGTCACTGCCGATCTGACCAAGCTCACCGACATCAAAACTGCCGCCCTCGCCGAAGAAGACACGCTCAAAGCCAACCATGCCGTGCTCGAGGAAGAGCAGTTGCGCATCGCCACCCTGATTGCTGCGCGCAAGCAGGGTATCGGCCGACGCAGTGCGGAACTCGATGCCGAGGAGCAGCAGGCGCTCGCACTGGCTGCCCGCGCCACCACGCTCAAGGAACTGATTGGCACCCTGTCCGAACAGGTCACCTCTGTGTCCACCGCCGCTGCAGCAGCCGATGCAGCCCGCGACCCCAATGTGCCGCTGCTCAGCCCCGAAGAGGTGCGCGTGGCGCTGGCCAATACGGCCCGCACCGAACCGGCCATCCCCTTTGGCGCCGCCAAAGGCTATCTCACTATGCCTGCCAATGGCGTCAACGTGGCCGATTATGGCACCAGTGATGGCTTTGGCGGCATCAGCCACGGCATTTCACTGGTCACCCGGGCCGAGGCGCAGGTCGTGGCCCCCGCAGACGGCTGGGTGCTCTTTAAGGGCCCCTACCTCAATTACGGCCAGATTATCATCTTCAACACCGGCCAGGGCTACACCATGCTTCTGGCCGGCCTTGATACAGTTACCGTCGATATCGGCCAGTTTGTGCAAATGGGCATGCCGCTCGGAACCATGGGATCACGTACAAGTGGCCGCACGGTAACCACCAACGCTGGCGCTGATCAACCGACCCTCTATATTGAATTGCGACAAGACAATGAGCCCGTCGATCCCACCGGCTGGTGGGCGACCCCGACACAGAGTGGATAGACCCCTCATGCGCCTAACTTCCGTTCGAATGATAGCCCTCGCGCTGGCGCTGCTGGCGCCCGCCGGCTTTTCCATGGCCCAGGAGGCACAGCCGGCCCCTGCTGAGCAGCAGGTCCCGCCGGTCGATCCCGCAGCCGGAGACAGTGCGCCCGCGACCGACGCCGCCGCTGAAGGGCCGCGCGATCCGCTTGAGGTCTATGCCGATCTCAACCTGTTTGGCGAGATCTTCGACCGTATCCGCGCCGAGTATGTCGATGCCCCCGATGAGCAGAAGCTGATCCGTGCCGCCATCCAGGGCATGTTGACCTCGCTTGACCCCCATTCAAGCTACCTGCCCCCTACCGATTATCAGGACATGCAGGTCGACAACTCGGGCCAGTTCGGCGGTCTGGGTATTGAAGTGACCATGGAAGAGGGCATCATCAAGGTGGTCTCGCCCATCGATGATACACCCGCCGCCAAGGCCGGCATTCTCGCCAACGATCTGATCGTCGAACTCGACGGCACCCAGGTTCAGGGCATGAGCCTTGATGACGCCGTCGCCAAGATGCGCGGCCCGATCGGCACCGCCATCAAGATCACCGTCGTGCGCGAAGGCGTCGAAAAGCCGCTCGAATTCGAACTGACACGCGACACCATCGCCATGCGCGCCGTTCGCTCCTCGCTTGAGGGCGACGTGGCCGTGATCCGTCTGTCGCGCTTCTCCGAACAGGCCTTCGTCGGCATCGAAAAGGCCATCAAGGACATGTTCGGCGGCGACGGTCCCAAACCCAAGGGTATTATTCTGGATCTGCGCAACAACCCCGGCGGTCTGGTGGATCAGTCGGTCTATGTGTCTGATGCCTTCCTCAAGCAGGGCGCCGTTGTGCTCACGCGCGGCCGCGTTCCTGAGGAAAGCGCCCGCTACGATGCCCAGCCCGATGCGCTCGATGCGATGATCGCCGACGTGCCATTGGTGGTTCTGATCAACGGAGGCTCCGCTTCGGCATCCGAAATCGTGGCCGGCGCCCTGCAGGACCACAAGCGCGCAACCCTGGTGGGCACACGCTCATTCGGCAAGGGCTCTGTTCAGTCGATCATCTCGCTGGGCCCCGATGGCGCCATGCGCCTGACGACAGCCCGCTACTACACCCCCAACAACCGCTCGATCCAGGCGCTGGGCATCACGCCCGATATCGAAGTGCTGCAAAAGGTGCCTGACGAGCTCAAGGGCCGCGATGAGATCATTGGTGAAGCCGGCCTCGCCGGTCACATCAAGATAGAAGGCCAGGAAGAGACAACCGTGGGCTCCTCTGTCTACGTACCGCCTGACAAGGCCGACGATACCCAGCTGCAGTATGCCATCCGGCTGATCGATGGCGCTGAGACCAACCCGGCCTTCCCACCCAAGGCGGAATAGCCTGCGTCTGTGCTAGAAATCGATGGGGCGAGGCGGCTGATTCGCTGCCTCGCCCTTTTGTGTTTGGGACTCTGGTGCCATGTCCGATGAGCTGAGCAAACCGTTGACAGGCCGCAAGCCCAGGGCCGCTGCCAAGCGGCACTGGCCAGTTGCCCGCGTGCTGTTCGGCTTGCTGGCCCTGATTGGCATCGCCTTCGTGCTGCGCATCGTGCTGGTGGATGATCCGAACGGCGGGCGGCCGACCCAGGAAGCGGCCATAACCACCACCCGCAACGGCAATTCTCTGGCCAACGATGTGGCCACCGGGCCAGTAACCATCACTGCCGATCCCCAGCAATATCCGGCTGGTAGTGCGATCACCACTATGGATGAGCCCGCCCCGCTGTCGCCCTCGACGATGGGCCTGCCCGACATGTTCGGCGCCCTGCCCGATCTCAGCGAAGAAACCGCCGACGGCGCCATTCCCCGCGTTTCGGCCACCGGTCAGACACCGTTTTCTGCCTATCAGCGCCCGGCGGTCACTGCCGTTGCCAGCGGCAAGCCCATGGTGGCCATTGTCGTCACCGGCCTTGGCATCAACGAACAGGGCTCGCTGACCGCCATTGATCAATTGCCGGCCGATGTGACGCTGGCCTTTGCCCCCTACGGCCGCACCCTGACCACCACCGTCGCCGCCGCGCGCGCCGATGGCCATGAAATCCTGCTCGAAGTGCCACTCGAGCCCTTTGACTATCCGCAGAACGATCCTGGCCCGCAGACCCTGCTCACCGGTGATCCGGCCCGCGCCAACCTCGACAAGCTGTTCTGGCTGATGTCGCGCTTTGGCGGCTATGTCGGCCTGATCAACAATATGGGCGCGCGCTTTACCGCTTCTGCCGCCGACTTCTCCACCGTGATGGAAGAACTGGGCGCACGCGGCCTGGGCTATCTCGACGATGGCACGTCCAACCGGTCCCTCGCGCCCCAGCTGGCCGAGGGCAACAAGGTACCCTTCTCCCGCGCCGATCTGGTGATCGATACCAATCCCTCGCGCGCATCCATTCTCGCAGCGCTTGCCAGCCTTGAAGCCAAGGCGCTGGAGAACGGACAGGCAATTGGTATTGTCAGTGCGCTGCCCATTTCCGTGGCGGCCGTGGCCGAATGGGCCCGTGAGCTCGAGGCCAAGGGTATCGTCCTGGTGCCCGCAAGCGCATTGATGAAATAGAGTTTCCTATGACCGCTAATCGTCCCGACCGCCAATCCTTGCCCTATCGCGACTGCGTTGGCGTCGCCATCTTTAATCACCAGGGCAATGTGTTCATCGGGCGCCGCAAGGCCGATGACGGCCAGGAAGATCGTTCCGAAGTCCAGGCGCCCTGGCAGATGCCACAAGGAGGTATCGAAAAGGGTGAAGACCCGCTGCGCGCCGCGCTGCGTGAACTGCACGAAGAAACCAGCATTGCCAGCGTCAGCCTGCTCGCCGAGGCACCGGAGTGGATCTATTACGATCTGCCCGACGAAGCGCTCGGCATTGCGCTGCGCGGCAAGTATCGCGGTCAGCGCCAGCGCTGGTTCGCCTTTGCCTTTACCGGCAATGATAGCGAGATCGATGTCACGAACCCAGGCGGCGGCAAGTTTGCAGCAGAATTTGACGCCTGGCGCTGGGAGCGGCTGAGCCGCACGCCTGGCCTGATCGTGCCCTTCAAGAAGCAGGCCTACGAGCAGGTCGTCGCCGCCTTCGCCGATATTCCGCAACGCTTCACCCACGCCTGAGCCATGAAAACCATTGGCCTGATCGGCGGCATGAGCTGGGAATCGACGGCCCACTATTACCGCGTACTCAACCAGGAGACCGCCGCGCGTCTGGGCGGTCTTCATTCTGCACCGGTCATCGTGCACTCGCTCGATTTCGCACCCATTGCCGCCATGCAGGCGGCCGGTGACTGGGATGGCGCGGGTCGCCAACTCGCAACAGCCGCGACCCAGCTTCAAGCCGCCGGTGCACAGCTGATCGGCCTAGCCACCAATACGATGCACCTGGTCGCCGACGCCATTACCCAGGCCACCGACCTGCCCTTGGTCCACATCGCCGACCCAACCAGCGATGCCCTGTTGGCCGACGGCTTTGCAACCGTCGGACTATTGGGCACGCGTTTCACCATGGAGATGGGCTTTTACCGGGATCGTCTGCAGCTGCGCGGGCTGACCGCACTGGTCCCCGACGTCGACCGGACGAACCTGAATGCTATTATCTACGAGGAGTTGTGCCGCGGCATTGTCAGCGACCTATCCCGCCGCACCTATGTGGCCGCTATCGAGCGCCTCGCCGCCCGCGGCGCCGAGGCGGTGATATTGGGCTGCACTGAAATCGCCATGCTGATCGACGATTCAGTCAGCCCGTTGCCGGTCTATGATACGACAGATCTGCACGCCAGGGCACTGGTTGCGGCCGCGCTGGCCTAAAACTCATTCCAGTCCTGCGCAACTGCGGCATTGCCACGTGTGATATAGGCTCTGGCGGCCTGCTTGACCTTGTCCTGCAACCCCTTGATCCCGCCGCGTGGCGCTTCATGCGATGGCCGGGCCTGCGATGCCTCGGCAGTCTCATCGAGCACGAAGATATCCACGATCCGATCCAGCTCGGAGGCCTGGCCTTCGGTCTGCTCGATAGCCGCATTGGTCTGTTCCACCAGCGCCGCATTGTGCTGGGTCATCTCGTCCATGATGCGCACGCCGCCATTGACCTCTTCGATCGAAGACGCCTGTTCCTTGCTGTCGCGGGCAATCCCCTCCATCACCATACTATTCTCGCGGATCCCCGCCAGAATCGCCTCGAGCTTGCCGGCGGCTTCCGCCACCAGCTTGGAGCCACCCGCCACTTCAGTCGCGCTCTCTTCAATGAGCACCTTGACGTCTGCTGAAGCCGAAGCGGCCGATTGCGCCAGGCGCCGCACTTCTACGG
>JAHJOS010000051.1 GCA_018820005.1 Alphaproteobacteria bacterium
GGACGGCGGCTGGGTGCGGCCGGAAGCACGCTGGCCCGAAGTGTCGATCGACATCCCGGTCGGGGCGATGCGGGCCTACGAGTTCGACGCCAAATATCTCGGCGACTGGGCCATCCATTGCCACAAGTCGCACCACACCATGAACGCCATGGGCCATGACGTGCCCACCTTTATCGGCGTCGACAAGAGCAAAGTCGCCGAGAAGATCAGGAAGCTCCAGCCGGAATACATGCCGATGGGCACCGCTGGCATGGCCGACATGGGCGAGATGGAAATGCCGATCCCGAAGAATACCGCGCCGATGATGACCGGCTGGGGCAAGCACGGCCCCATCGAGATGGGCGGCATGTTCTCCGTTGTGAAGGTCCGCCCCGGCATTGCGTCCGACGACTATGCCGACCCCGGCTGGTACGACAACCCGGAGGGGACGCAGGCCGCCGAATGGACTGGAGAGGTGCCGGAACCCATGCAGGTCGCGGATGCTGCGACGCGCTACACCGAAAAGCCGGTGTCGCGCGGCTGACAAACCTTTTGGTCATGTGAGATCATCATTTCGAAATTCAGGCCGGTTCCGGCCTGAACAGGCAGGTCCTTCGGACCGCCGCACGCCCCCACAACCACGACAACACACTGGAGAAACCATGAGCAGACTGACTATTCTTTCGACACTGACATTGCTGTTGGCGACACCTGCCTTTGCGGCAGGCAACCACACTGGTGGACACGATGACGCCATGGCCGTTGGCATGCAGGGCAACGCGAGCCACATCGACCGGACCGTTGAAGTGACGATGGGCGAAACGGACGAAGGCGAAATGCTGTTCTCACCGCGCGACCTGGCGTTTTCCAAAGGTGAGACTGTTAAGTTCCTGATCACCAACGAGGGCGAGCAGGAGCATGAATTCGTTCTTGATACGCCGGCCAAAAACGAAGAGCACAAAGCCTTGATGGCGAAGTTTCCGGAAATGGAACATGCGGATCCAAATGCAATTCGCCTGGCACCCGGTGCATCCGGCGAAATCATCTGGACCTTCGCAAACGCTGGTGAATTCCAATACGCCTGCCTGATCCTTGGCCACTACGAGTCCGGCATGCACGGACCCGTTGTCGTCAATTGAACGTCTCGAACACCCCTATCTCAAACAAGGAAAATACCATGAAGAAGATCATTCTCTCGACACTCGCCGCAGCAACACTCGTCATCGGCACTTCGACCGCCCTGTTCGCTCAGGACGCTGTATTTACGAAGGGTTCCGTCAAGGCGCTGGACGCTGAAGCGGGCAAAGTCACCATTATTCACGAAGAACTGGTCAATCTTGAAATGCCCGCCATGACGATGGTGTTCCGTGCCGATGAAGACATGATGGCCAAGCTGTCCGAGGGTCAGGACATCGAATTCGTCGCCGACCGCGTCGAAGGCAAGCTGACCGTCGTTGAACTGAAGGAATAACGAAGCTGGTATGAGCCCCGCCGATGTTGCGGGGCTCATACCACCAGATCTTCTCACGGACCGGACCTGCCGCCAAAATCTGGCAGGGCAAAACTGCCGGACATAAAACATGGGTTTGTTGGACAGAAATGGTTACCGTCGGACAATGAAAACCTTTTGTTGGGGTTACGTCGTGTCGCGCGTCACACGCGGCTCAGCGATCTAACCGGGAACGATGAAGTATAGACTCCACGTCTTGCGGAAACGGTCGTTCTGTTCTGCGATCTTGGCGGCGCGGTCAATCTTGACCTTTTCTTCTGCCAACAGGGTGGTTTGGCCGATCGTAATTTTTGGTCCTTTCTGCTGGTACCGGGTTTCCGGTCTGGTTCCAAAAATCAGGCGAGGAAGGGCAAAGTGCGCCCTCTTCGGAAACTTTGCCTCCCGACAAGGCAGGGGGTTACCGCCGTAATGCTTAAATCAAAGCCAAAGGGGAGGGGGAGTATTCGAGCGCTGTCCGGATCGTTTCAGTCAGATAATTATTGCCCCACTTTTTTTGTCAGGTTAGTACTGTGGAAACGTCAAAGGAGAGCTCAATGACCACCCCCCGTCCCGTCACGCCGCGCCAGTGGGGCGCGCTGATGCTGACCACCGTGGCGCTGGCCCACGCCACCGCCCTGCCTGCGCAAACTACGGACCAGACGACGACCCCGACCGCCAGTACCGAAGGCGGTGAGGGTGGCGAAGGAGGAGAAGGCGGTGCCGCGCAGTCCACGACCGACGCGCAGAGCAACCTGAACACGCTGGCAAAGGCGGACGGTTACCTGCGCGCCGGAGTCGAGGCTTATCGCC
>JAHJOS010000421.1 GCA_018820005.1 Alphaproteobacteria bacterium
GCAACGGCAATGGCAACGGTAACGGTAACGGCAATGGCAACGGTAACCGCAATTGATTGTTGAAAAGGAACGAGAGCGACTGACCGGTCCTCTCGACCGCCAGCGCGCAGCCCCATGAGCCTCACCCAGCGCACCATTGTCTTTCTGTGTCTATTGCTGCTCGGCCTGGGCGGCAGCGCGCTCGGCTGGTTTCGCTCCGGCGACCAGGCGCTGCAAAGCCTGCGCTATGAGGTGACGTCCCGCCCCGCCAGCGGTGATGTGGTCTTTGTCGAAATCGATGCGCCCAGCCTTGCCCAGGTCGGTGTCTGGCCCTGGCCGCGCAGTGTCTATGCCCGCCTTCTCGATACCCTCATGGAGATGGGCGCCAGCGATGTCGCCTTCGATATCGACTTCAGCGCCGCCTCGACCCCCGCCGAAGACGCCAGCTTTGCCGCAGCGCTCGATCGGGCCGGCGGCTATGCCCGGCTGGCGGCCTTTGCCCAGACCACCAGTGACGGGCACCTGATGCTCAACACCCCGCTGCCCGAGTTCGCCCAGTTCGCCGATCCGGTCCTGGTCAACGTCGATGGCGATGGCACGGACCTGGTGGAGAGCTTCCCGGTGGGCATCGACGGGGTGGCTATTGCGCCGATCGCCATGGCGCTTGCGCCCGGCGTTGCCCCGCGCGCCCGCTCCATCGGTATCGACTATGGCGTGGACGTAACCACCATCGAGCGCATCTCGGCCCATGATGTGCTCTCCGGAGCCGTCGATCCCAACCTGTTGCGCGATCGGCAGGTGGTGGTGGGCGCCAGCGCGGTGGAACTGCGGGACACATTCCGCGTGCCGCGCTTTGGCACCTTGCCCGGCGCCTTGATCCAGATCGCGGCCGCCGAGACACTCAAGGGCGATCGCCAGATCATTGACCTTTCCATCGCGCCGTCGAGCCTGGTCGGCGCGCTGGTGCTGGCGGGCCTGCTCCTGGCCGGCCGCCGCCTGTCGCTGGGCCGTCTTGCCGCGCTGGGCCTTGGCATCAGCCTGAGCCTGGAGTTGGCCGCACTCTTGGCGCTGCAGCTCGATGCCGTGGTGTTCGACACCATGACGGCCCATGTCCTGACCTTCGCGGGCCTGGCGGTCATCATGCTCGACGAGCGGGCCATACGCTGGCGACAGACGCGGCGGCAGCAGCAGCGACTGGCCTATCTGGCGCGCCACGATGCGGCCAGCGGCGCCCTGTCGCGCCAGGGCATGATCGATATCCTCGAGCAGCGCGCGGCCAGTGCCCCGCCACTGACCCTGGTCGCTGCCCAGTTCCCCCGCTTGAGCCAGGTCATTGCCACGCTCGGCCACGAAGTCGCCGAACTGGTTGCGCGCGCGATTGCCGCCCGCCTGCAAAGCCTGGGCGATGTACTGCCCACCCGGCTGGGGTCCGATGTCTTCGCCTTTGTGCTGCCCGATGGCGATGACGCAGGCGCCATCGCGCGCGTGGTCACAGCGCTCGAGGAGCCCTATCGCGTCGAGGGCCACACCATTGTTCTCTATCTCGTGCTGGGCCTGACCACATCAGCCACCGCAGCTGATGATCCCGCCGAATTGATGCGTCAGGCCGAGGTGGCCCTGCGCGTCGCCAGCCAGCAGCGCCTGTCGTTGGCGCGTTACGACGCTGCCATGAGTGGCAGGATCAAGAGCCGCCGCCTGCTCGATCTGGCGCTCCATCACGCTCTGGAGCGCGACGAGCTGCAACTGGTGTTCCAGCCCCAGGTTTGCCTCAAGACTGGCGTTCTGCTCGGCACCGAGGCGCTGGTGCGCTGGCATAGTGCCGAACATGGCGATGTCTCGCCCGCCCAGTTCATTCCACTGGCCGAAGAATCCAGCCTGATCGCCGAGATCGGCACCTGGGTCATGCGCGAAGCCTGTCGTCAGGCGGTAGACTGGCCATGGCAGGGTCGCCTGTCGGTCAATGTGTCGGCCATGCAGTTCCGCCATGGCGATCTGCTCGCCGATGTCACCCAGGCCCTGGCCGATTCCGGTTTCCCAGCCCACCGTCTCGACATCGAGATCACCGAGAGCCTCTGCACCCAGGACGATGTGCAAACCCTGCAAACACTACGCGCCTTGCGGGCACTGGGCTGTTCCATTGCCATGGATGATTTTGGCACCGGCTACTCATCGCTGAGCTATCTGGCCCAATTGCCCATCGACAAGATCAAGATCGACCAGTCCTTCATTCGCGGCCTGCCGGCGCTCGATAATCAGGTGCTGGTCGAAACCGCCGTCTCGCTCGGGCAACGTCTGGGCAAGGTGGTCATCGCCGAAGGCGTCGAGACCGATGCGCAGCGGGCCTATCTCTCAAGCATCGGCTGCGATCTGGGGCAGGGCTATTATTTCGGCCGCCCGGGCCCCGCTGCAGAGCTGCCCTTTGACGCCCGTTTCGCTGCCTGATCAGGCAGGGGGGGCGCGCAGCCACCTCCTGCGCGCCGCTATCAAAAGAACGCGCCGACAGTCCGCGCCGCCATATAGATGGCCACCACAATAACCAGCCCGGCAAAGGCGCTCTTGAGCACGCCCTTGCGCTCGGACAACAGGCCGGCCACGCGCGTGCCCACCAGCCCGCCAAGAACCCCGCCGCCGATGAACACAGCGGCAAGTGGCCAATCCACAAAGCCCGAAAAGGCATAGCTGATCGCCGTAGTCAGCCCAAAGGCCGTCACCGCGACAAGTGATGAACCTATGGCGCTCAGCATCGGCATGCCGGTCGATGCGACCAGGCCCGGCACAATCAGAAATCCGCCGCCGATGCCGAAAAAGCCCGAGAGCGCGCCGGTGAGCGCACCAAAGCCAAGCACCTTTGGCACTTTTTCGCGGTTGCAGGCCACCCCGGGCGTGCCCAGGTCGCCGCGGCCGCGAAACATCAAGACGCCCACCACCAGCATCAGCATGGCAAACAGGAACAGCAGTTTGTCGCCGTCCATGGCCTTGCCCAGCGTCGATCCGACAAACGCCCCGGCCACGCCGGCAATTGTGTAGATGATGGCGCAGCGCCACAGCACATTGCCGCGCCGTGCATGGGCCACCAGATTGCTGGCCGCATTGGCCGCAACGGCAAAGGCGCTGGTCCCGATGGCCATATGGGCCACCGGCACACCAACCACATAGACCATCAGCGGCACGGCCAGAATCGAGCCCCCGCCGCCAAACAGGCCAAGCGTAAAGCCAACCAGGCTGCCCGATAGCGCCCCCAGAATATACTGTATGGGTTCGAGAAACATGCAGCCTGCTTTCAGTATTTAAAGGGTGGCGAAAAGGCTGCCGGCGCGCATACCCGAACGGCAATAGCCGAGCATTGGCTTGGGCAGGTCTTTCCAGGCATCGTGAAACCGGATGATCTGGCCTTCCCCGAGCGGGCCCGAAACCGGGATATGCACGATCTTGAGGCCGGCAGCTTCGGCAGCGCGAGCCACCTCGACAAAGGCGGGCTGGCCACCTTCTTCATTGTCCGGGCGCGCGCAGACGATCGACTTGAAGCCGGCTGCGGCCACATCCTTGATCTGCTCGGGCGTGATCTGGCCGGTGGTGGAAAAGTCTGTCGAGATCTTCTTGAGATTCATGGTCTTGGCTTTCGGTTTGGAGGAGCTGAAGGGCCACATGGTTACAATCCGTTCAGCGGAACTTTGAGGTAGCGTTTGCCGTCCGTATCCTCGGGCGGCAATTGGCCGGCGCGCATGTTGACCTGCAGCGACGGTATGATCAGCTTGGGCATGTCGAGCGTGGCGTCACGCGCTTCGCGCATCGCCACAAAGCTGTCCTCGTCGGTGCCGTTGCCAACGTGGATATTGTGGGCAATTTCATCGCCCACCGAGGTTTCCCAGGCGATCTCGCGGCCATTGGGGCCATAGTCGTGGCACATGAACAGCCGCGTCTGCGGTGGCAGGGTCAGCACGCGCTGGATCGAGCGATAGAGCGTGCGCGCATCGCCGCCGGGAAAGTCGGCCCGGGCTGAGCCGCCATCAGGCATGAACAGCGTGTCACCCACAAAGGCGGCATCGCCGGCCACATGGGTCATGCAGGC
>JAHJOS010000422.1 GCA_018820005.1 Alphaproteobacteria bacterium
CAGCGCTTCGTCAGCGGTCTGGTTGCCAGCAAGCGCATCAGAGAACTGCTGCCCAGTCTGGGTTGCGATGCCCGAGAATTCTGGGATCGCGACGAACTGCACGCCAGTGTAAGGCACTTCTTGCACGGATGGGTTCGAAGGATCGGCAGAGTTGATGCTGTCCAGTGTCATCTGCGAGAAGGGCGCAGCGGCCAGATAGTCAGCATTTTCGTACAGCGATGTACGTGTGCCTGGGGGAACGTTGGCCCAACCTTCTTCACCAGCGACGAGCGCGGTGTAGGACTGACCGGTTGCCCAGCTGATGAAGTCCTTAGCAATGTCCTGCTTTTCAGAAGAAGCGGGGATCGCCAGCGACCATGCCCACAGCCAGTTGCCGCGCTTGCCCAGACCGTTGTCGGGTGCCAGCGCGAAGCCAACCTTGTCAGCGACGGTGCTGTCAGCGCCGGTCACAAAGGATGCTGCCACGGTGGCGTCGATCCACATGCCGCACTTGCCCTGCTGGAACAGCGTGAGGTTTTCGTTGAAGCCGTTAGACGAGGCACCAGCCGGGCCGGCGTCGGCCATCAGCGACAGATAGGTGTCGAGCGTGGCCTTCCACTCGGGCTGATCGAACTGGGCGTGCCAGCTTTCATCGAACCAGCGTGCGCCAAAGGAGTTCGACATGGCTGTGAGGAACGCCATGTTCTCGCCCCAGCCGGCCTTGCCGCGCAGGCAGATGCCGTTGATGTCATTGGCGCGATCGGTCATGGCGCGGGCGGCCTCGCCGATGAACTCCCAGGTGGGGGCGTCGGGCATTGTCAGCCCGGCCTTTTCCATCAGGTCCTTGCGGTACATCACCATCGAGCTTTCGCCATAGAAGGGCGCTGCATAGAGCTTGCCATCCATGGACAGGCCGCCGCGGATGGCTGGCAGCAGGTCGTTGACGTCGTAGGCGGCATCTGCACTCAGGCCGTCGAGCGGCACGAGCCAACCCTGCTTGGCCCAGATGGGGGCCTCGTAGGTGCCGATGGTCATCACGTCATACTGGCCGCCATTGGTGGCGATGTCGGTGGTGACATTCTGGCGCAGCGTGTTCTCTTCGAGCACGACCCAATTGAGCGCAATGCCGGTGTCGGCGGTGAATGCTTCGGACAGACCCTGCATGCGGATCATGTCGCCATTGTTGACAGTGGCGATGGTGAGCGTCTGCGCAGAGGCGGAAGCCGCCAGCGCAATGCTGAACGCGCCCACGAGAATGGGTGTCAGTTTCATTGGTATCCTCCCAGAAACCGAGACGGGCATTTGTCTCGGCGATGGGCAAATACTCACCTTTCATGCGCAGGAGTCAAGTGTGCCATGCGCAAATTGAGCGGCGCAGTGGGGATAAGGGTGTGAGGGAAGGGAGATTTACGCCCAACAAATCATAGGCTTAAGGAAGATTTAGCAGGCCTTCTGCGCTACGTTCATCAGTGATGAGGCCATTCACCAGACGGCGGTTCAGCGTGGCGCGTATGCCGGGCAATTTTCTCTCACCCATGGCGATTGCTACAACCAGTGAGTGCTCACGCGACGGCATTGGCGCAGATGCGACTCGGTCATTGGTTAGACCGTCGATCAGCTTGCCATCGGCGTCAAAGCTCCAGCCGCAAATTTCGCCGACCGCGCCGGCCTTCTGGAGGGCCTTGAGTTCGGCATCGGTAACGAATCCATCAAGATAGAGCGGCGCCTGGGGGCCAATGTCGCCAATGCCCACGAAGGTGACGTTGGCCTGGGCGGCCAGGGCCAGGGTTTCGCGAATCATAGGCTGGGCATGCAGCAGTTCGCGTTCTCGGGCCGAGGAGGCGATAACTGGAAGGGGCATGGGAAAGCTGCGCGACTTGACCGTATCGGCCATGTTGAAAATCACGTTGTAGAAGGCTGCCGACCCGTCGGGTGCGATGTTGCCAGTGAGTGAGACGACCTTGTGCTGCGGGCATTCCATCGGCGTGAGTTGAGCGACGGCGGCCTTGAGCGTGCGGCCAGTACCGATCGCCATCACGATGGGGTCTGTCCGCTTAAGCCAGCGTTCGATCTCCGTGGCGGCAGCCTCGGCAATGCCGATGGTGGAAGACTGGCTGGACGGGTCTGACGGCACCACTTCGACCAGGTCAAGCGCAAAGCGGGTCTTGAGGCGGCTGGCCAGATCCATGCAGCGACCGATGGGGTGGTCGAGGCGAACCTTGATCAGTCCTTCGCTGACAGAGAGCGACACGAGGCGCTGCGCGGACTGGCGCGAGATTCCCAGTTTTGTGGCAATCTCTTCCTGCGTATTGCCGGCAACGTAGTAGAGCCAGCCGGCGCGCGCCGCGTCGTCCAATCTGTTGCTGGAGCTGTCTATTCGCTGCGCCATGGTCCGTCCCGAAGATTTGGCGCGGATTATTCGACCATGCTGCGCGGCGCTGCAAGGCGTTTATGTGTCGTTGGCCTGAGGCAGGCCCAATTGGCTGAGCGCCGCACGGATGTCGCGCTCGGTATCCTTAAGGTGCAGGCGCATGGCATCGGCGGCCTTGCGGCCATCGCCGGCCTTGATGCAGTCGAGGATTTTCTGGTGTGCCAGAATGGTGTCGTTGATGGTGTGACCGCGCTGCTCATGGCCACGGCGGCTGATGAAGAAGCCCTGCCGCAGCGGCTTGGCCATGGCTTCGAACAAATAGCCGAGCACCCTGTTACCGCTGGCCAGCGCGATGGCTTCATGAAAGCCCACATCATGGGTGTGAAAGTTCAACTCCTGCTCATGGGTCATGGGGCAGTCAGACTGGTTGATGCAGTCGCGCATGCCCTGCAGTTCGCTTTCGATGGCAACGATGCCCGCGCGGGTGGCGCGCTTGGCAGCAAGGGTTGCCGACTGCACTTCGAGCGAAAGCCTGATCTCGACAAGGTCAAAAAGGCCCTTGGGGTCAAAGCGGATGATGGAGGTGAGGAAATCAGCAAAGGCGGTGCCGTCGGGTTCGCGCACGACGGCCTTGCGACCGCGGGCGATGGTGAGCAGGCCGCGCCCTTCGAGCATCTTTACGGCCTCGCGAATGGTCAGACGGCTGACCGCATAGCGTGTTGCCAGAACCGCTTCGCTGGGCAGGCTGGATCCGGGCGGCATTTCCGCAAGAATCACACGCGCCAGATCGTCGGCAACCGTGCCGGCGGCAGTGGGTTGATCGGCGCGCAAAAGCTCCATCGATGACGACACGTCCCCTCCCCGGATATCTGATACCTTTGACTCTGTCCGTGCCGCTTTGCGATCTTGTCGAACAAATTCCCCTCAGAGCGGCCGCACGATAACGTTGCAACTGCCAGACTGCAATGACCGCAAAACATGCGTTGGTACAAAAATTTGACTATCGAAAAAAATGCGGGAGAGCCGCGAAGCTGCTTTACAAGAGATATCTGATTATTCTAACTTCCCGCCCGATGGCTTGGGAGGGCCTGGGCGGCGAATGCCGTCATGCAGGAGGACTTAATGCAGATTGGACAGGCCATGCCCCAAGGG
>JAHJOS010000423.1 GCA_018820005.1 Alphaproteobacteria bacterium
AAATAGGTCGCCAGGGCCTGCACGGCGAAAATCGCCAGCATGACGCCGCCCATCGCCAGAATGGGTCCCAATCCATCCTGGGCCGCGGGCAGGCCAGTGAGATGGCTCGTGATGTAGTTGGCGCAAAGCGGCAGCGCCAGCGCGGTGCCTGCCACCAGAACGGCGCAGGAAAGCACAGCCGCCAGCAGCGGCAAATGCGGACGATAGTACGAGACAAACTTGCCGAACCGTCGGCGCCACAGAACTGCCGCAGGATCGGTCTGGTCGTGTCTTACGAAGAATGCGGCGAGTAGGCTCTTACGGGCGGCGTCTTTTTGCGCCCCCGTCCACGGAAACTGAAAGTGCATGAACAATGATGTCCTGTTGAAGAATGGTGGCTTCCATTTCGGACATGTTTTTCATCGGGCACTCCCAAGCGTGAACGTTTTGAAGTCTCGACTATGTTGCAGCCCCATACAGCAGACAATTGGGCTCTGCGCACCACAGGTTTGTTTTCTGCGGTCTGTGGCGGCGAGAGCACGCCTGGATTCCGGCAAGATATGTGACGATTCCGCAACAGGGTGGCCCAAAGACTCCGGCCGCGAAGTTTGGCAACGATTTAGCGATATTTGTCGCCACATTCTCTCGCTATCGACAAGACTAGGCATCCGGGGCGGATGACAGCCGTGACGGCCGATGAAGTTGCAGACACAGCGAAACCCAGGTTTCGTTTGGTGTTTGGCTGACGGCGCTACTGCTAGCGACCTGGTGGCTGTTGCTTTGGTTGGAAGGCGAGACCTCAACGTGGCCGGTTTAACTGCTGCTTTGCCCAAACAATTCGTAGCCGCTTCGGCGCGCTCGAACCCAATTTTGTGAACGGCTCGGCTTCAATGCGGTCACAAACGAAGTTTACCAAACTCTTAATGCTGGCATTGCGCTCGACCGCCCGGACCCAGATCATGTCTCCAGTTGGCCACGCGAATGCAGGAACCCCTGGCGCTGTCGCGCCGGTTTCGTCCGGCAATCAGAGTGTTTGGAACGACGCCCGCGTCATGGTGGGCAAAAGGAGTATCATGCGCATCGAAAGGGAAAGATCCCTGATTTCCGTTGCGCTGGCAGCCGCCCTGACGATTTCGCTGTCGGTGCTGCCCGTGCATGCACAAACTGCCGCAGATGCCGCGCTCGACATGGCAAACATGCTAGATGGCGCAGGTGGTGGCGTTTCCAGTGGCGAGTTCATCGCGGCGCTGCAGAATGCAGCCGACGCAGGCCAGCCAATGGCCATGTGGCAACTTGGCACCATGTATGAAAACGGCGAGGGCGTTGGTCGCGACCCGGCCAAGGCATTTGGCTATTTCGCCCAGATTGCCAATCAGCACGCCGACGCGGCGCCCCGGGGCGTTGAGGCAGACATCGTTGCGCGTTCGTTCGTCAAAGTCGGTGAATATTACAAGGACGGCCTTCCCGACGCAGGCATTGCCGCAGACGCGGGCCGGTCTCATGCTCTCCTTCTCCACGCTGCCACCTATTTCGGTGACGCCGACGCACAGTATCGTGTCGGATTGCTCTATCTGAACGAAGATGAACTGGGCATGAACCCGCTTCAGAGCGCGCGCTGGTTCTCGCTGGCGGCACGCAAGGGCCATTGCCCGGCCCAGGCGCATCTGGGTGATTTGCTGTTCAGCGGCGTCGAAGGCATCCCGGCTCAGCCCGTCGAGGGTCTGATGTGGCTGACAATTGCCCAGCAGCGCTGTGCCGCCACGGCCGACGCGCCCTGGGTCAACAAAATGTTTGACGATGTCATGGCCAAGTCCACGAGCGACGAACAGGCGGAAGCCTCCGCGCTCGCCAAGTCGGTTTCACCGCAGTTCGCCAGTTTCTAAATCGCCTAACGGCACTGGGGGCCAGTTCTAGAAGCGGAACTGGCCTTCAACCGGCACATGGTCGCTGGGCTTGTCCCAGCCGCGCACGTCCTTGTGCACCGTCACGCCTTCTAGGCGGTCCGCAGCCTGCGGCGAAATCATGAGATGGTCGATGCGAATACCCGCATTGCGTCGCCAGGCGCCGGCCTGGAAATCCCAGAACGTATAGGCTGCGTCTTCTGTCGTCGCCCTCAGCGCATCGGTCATGCCCAAATTTGTCAGGGTTCGAAAGCGCTCAAGGCTCTCCGGACGATACAGCGCATCTCCCCACCAGGCTTTGGGATCATGCGCGTCGATCGGTGCCGGAATCAGGTTGAAATCGCCGAGTAGAACAAAGGGTTCTTCCAGGGCAAGGCGGCCTTCTACAAAACTCTCGAGACGACGCATCCAGGCCAGCTTGTAGGGGAACTTCTCGGTGTCCACGGGATTGCCGTTGG
>JAHJOS010000424.1 GCA_018820005.1 Alphaproteobacteria bacterium
CACGCAGCTTGATGACAGAGCCAACCAAATTGACCCGACCAGGGGCAATTTCGGCAGGGATCCCGTCTACCAGCCCCTCAGTGATACCGTCGGGCAGTCGCGGATAGGCCCCCTGCACCGCGATCTGCGCGCGCATGAGCGTCTCGCCCTTCGCATTCACAAGCGAGGTGAACGGCAAGGACCGGGTCACCGCCAGGGCGGTCAAAATACCCTGAAACCGCTCTGCATCGGAATCATAGGTGGGACGCGCCTGTTCCAACTCAGTGGCGACCCAGATCACGTCGTCACGCAGCACCTGTGAGTGCTCCAGCAGATAGGAACGCGCCACCAGACGCGAGCTTTCCACCATCGCCCGGGTGCGTTCCGAGAACCACTGGTCCAGTCCCTGGTTGAGCGCGATCGTCGCCACCACAGCCACGATGGCGGCAGGGATCGCCGCAACAAGGGCAAACATGGTCACCATGCGGATTTGCATGCCGGCGCCCGCCTGCTTGTTAACGCGGGCTCGGATCAAGAGCATCGCCTCGGTCACCACCAAGGCAATCACCAGCAACACCAGAATGCCTGTAACGATCCAGATCACCGTCCACACCGTGGTGGAGGGTTCAATGTTGGTCGCGCCCGACAGAATCAAGAAGGAAATCGAGGAGAGCATCACTGCGGCAACGACGACGATCAGACCCAAGACGCGCAACGGCCCGGTGCCGCTCGAACCAAGCCGACCGGCGCGCGACGGCTTGCCGGCGGGGTCGGCCTGCAGATCCGGCCGCGCCTCATCGATCATCGCGTTTTCAGTCATTAGCGGCTTGAGCCACTCCACTTTCAAGCAACAAGGGCTGGAACCTGCCGCAATTCCGACAACCCTTCAAGACAAATGTTGCCAAAATGTGACACATGTGATCGCGCGGCTGAATTGGCCGGCGGCCAGAAGACTATCTGGCGGGCAGAGCAGGCGTGGCCCGCCCTAGCTGCGCCGGCTGTGCTTGACGATCTCGATGCTGTGTGTGCGGATCTTCTTGCGCAGCGTGTTGCGGTTAAGACCCAGCAGATCTGCCGCCTTGATCTGGTTACCGCCACAGGCATTGAGCGCCATTGCTATAAGGGGCGCTTCGACCTTGTCGATGACCCGCTGATAGAGCCCGTTCGGCGGCAAGTACGGCTCGTATTCGCGCAACAGCTGGCTAACATGGGTTTCCACGGCCATCGACACATCTACCGGGCCGCTTGTCCCAGTGCTTGATGGACGATCTGCGATATTGAGCTCACTCTGGACGATCTCGGCAGAGATGCTTTCATCGGCGTAAAGCGCAGACAGACGTCGCACCAGGTTTTCCAGCTCGCGCACGTTTCCCGGCCAGGAGTAATTCTGCATCAGCTTGATGGCTTCGGGCGAGATGGATTTGACCGGCTCACCTTCGCGCTGCGCGACCTTGAGGAAGTGCATCGCCAGATCGCCGACATCGTCTACCCGCTCGCGCAGCGGCGGCAGGCGGATCGGCACCACATTGAGGCGATAGTAGAGATCTTCGCGGAACAGGCCCTGCCGGATCATCTGGCTGAGATCACGATGGGTGGCGGCGACGATGCGCACATTGGTCTTGATGGCGCTGCGGCCACCGACCATGGTGTATTCGCCCTCCTGCAACACGCGTAGCAGGCGCGTCTGGGCGTCCATCGGCATATCGCCAATTTCGTCGAGAAACAGTGTGCCGCCTTCGGCCTGCTCGAAGCGGCCAGATGAGCGCGTATTGGCGCCTGTGAAGGCGCCCTTCTCATGGCCGAACAGTTCCGCCTCGATCAGGTCGCGCGGAATGGCCGCCATGTTGATGGCCACGAACGGTCCATTGCGGCGCTTGCCGAAGTCGTGCAACGCCCGCGCTACCAGTTCCTTGCCGGTGCCGCTCTCGCCGGTGATCATTACCGTCAGGTCGGTCTGCATCAACCGCGCCAGGGCGCGATAGATGTCCTGCATCGCGGTGGAGCGCCCCACCAGGGGCATGGTCTCGCCTGGCTCTTCGGCCTTGCGGTCTGCCGTAGTCGGCTTTTTGGCATCGGCCAGGGCCCGCGCAACCACCGAGAGCACCTCAGTGATATCGAAGGGCTTGGGCAGGTATTCATAGGCGCCCACTTCCGACGCCCGAATGGCCGTCATGAAAGTGTTCTGGGCCGACATCACGATCATTGGCAGGTCAGGCCGCAGTTTCTTTATCTTGGGCATGACCTCGAAGGCATTGCCATCCGGCATCGCCACGTCGGTAATCAGGATATCGCCCTCGCCGCGGCTAACCCAATTCCACATGGTGGAAATATTGCCTGTAGGGCGCACCTCGTACCCGGCACGGGTCAGTGCCTGATTGAGCACCATGCGGATGGCAGCGTCATCATCTGCGAGCAGGACGACATGGCTCATGATGCCACTTCCTCTTCTTGGATCGCTTGAAAGGCGCCACTGGCGACGGGCAGCAAAATACGGAACTTGGTACGGCCCGGGCGGCTCTCGCAATCGATGACGCCCCCGTGGTCACCCACGATCTTGGCCACCAGGGCCAGGCCCAGACCCGAGCCGTTCTGCTTGGTGGTCACGAACGGGTCAAACAGGAACGGCAGGATATCGGGCGGTACGCCGGGCCCATTGTCTTCGATGATGATTTCGAGCGGCAGCGAGATGCGCTCAGAAACCCCAGTCACACTGATGCGGATGCCGGGCCGGAAAGCCGTTGAAAACTTGATCTCAGGTTTCTGTGTTCTTTCAAGCGCTTCCGAGGCGTTCTTCACCAAGTTCAGGATGACCTGGATCAATTGATCACGGTTGCCGAATACCGGTGGCAACGATGGGTCATATTCTTCTGAGAAGGTGACGCCTCGCGCCACGCCATTGCGGGCCAGCAGCTTCACCCGATCCAGAATGACGTGGATGTTGATCGGCTCGCGCTCCATAGGTCGGTCGTCACCAAAGATTTCCACCCGGTCCAGCAGGTGGACAATACGGTCGGTTTCTTCACGGATCAGCCGCGCCAGCGGGATTTCGTCGCTGCTCACCGTCTGCTCGAGCAGTTGTGCGGCACCGCGAATGCCCGAAAGCGGGTTCTTGATCTCATGGGCAAGCATCGAAGCCAGGCCCGTCACCGAGCGCGCGGCCCCGCGCGACACCATCTGGCGATCGATCTTGTCAGCCATGGTCCTTTCCTGGATCAGCACGGCAACCTGCCCGTCAATATCGGACAGCGGACTGGCGAAAACGTCGGCGACTCGCTCGTCGCCGAAGCGGGATGAGCCAACACGCACCCGATATTCCGTCATCGGCGCTCGGCGCAGCACCACGGTCTCGATCAGGCTGATGATTGGCGACCCAAAGGCCACCAGGTCGTCCATGCGCTGGCGCATCAGCACGCTCAGCGATGCCCCGAAAAAGGCCTCAGCAGCGTAATTGACGAAAACGATCTGCCGGTCCTCGTTGCACACGATCACGGGTTGCGGCAGCGCCTGGATGATCGCCGCAGTTGATGTCGATGCCAGCGCCGCTTTGGTCTGTTCAGAACTCATGCTGCTACCTTCCAATCGCCCGAGAACACTGCGCCGATAAGCACCATGATCTCCTGGGGCGACTCATTATTGAGCAATGCGGTGCGCGTCGCCTTGTCCAGGCCGATGCTGGCGGCGTCCAGGTACCAACCCAGATGCTTGCGGGCCGCCCGCAGACCGACTGCCGTTCCATATTCAGTGAGCATGTCTTCATAGTGCTCGCACACCAGTGCCACCAGCGCCTCTCCGGACGGCGCCATTGCGGGCTCACGTCCATCCAGGCTGGCGCCGATCTGCCCTACGGCCCAAGGCTGCCCCTGTGCACCACGTCCGAGCATGACTGCTGCAGCGCCAGACTGCTTCAAAGCTTGCCGTGCAGATGCAAGGTCAACGATGTCGCCATTGACGACGACGGGGACATCAACGGCCTCAACGACGGCCCGCACCAGTTCCCATCGGGCAGTTCCCTTGTAGAACTGCTGACGTGTACGGCCATGGACAGTAATCATCTGCACGCCGGCATCGACGGCACGTCGAGCCATCTCAGCAGCATTGAGACTATCGTCATCCCAGCCCAGCCGCATCTTGACAGTCACCGGCAGCGGCGTGGCTTTGACCACGGCGTCGACCAGCGTCATGGCATGATCGGGCACGCGCATCAGGGCTGATCCGGAATAGCCACTGGTCACACGCTTTGCAGGGCAGCCGAAATTGATATCGATAATATCTGCGCCCGCATCATGGGCAATCTGGGCGCCGCGCCCCATCCATTCTGCTTCACAGCCTGCCAACTGCACCATGTGTGGCAGGCTCCCCGGACGGCCCAGCTTACGGGCCATTTCGTGATTGCCAACCGCCAGCGCGTTGCTGGCGATCATTTCGGACACAACCATGCCCGCGCCATAGCGCTCCGCCAGTTTGCGGAACGGGCGATCGGTGATCCCGGCCATCGGCGCCAGGAAAGCACTGTTGCGGACCAAATGCCCCCCGATGCTCAACTTGCAGGCACCTACCGACACAAACCTGCCCCAGAAATGATCATTGGCGAAAATATGCCTGCACAATAGTCAAAACGTGAGCCGGTGCAATCCCTTATCTGGCACCATTGTGTGTTGGTCTGCCCTGCCCTTGCCGCATGACGGAGCCAGCGTTAGACCAGCTGTAAATATAGGTTTCACGTCCGAGTTTCAGTGTTCTATGAGTCAAAAATCGATAGCCGTCATCATCGTCGCTGCCGGCAAAGGCGAACGTGTCAACGCTGACGGCACAACCGATCCAAAGCAATACCGCTTGCTTGGCGGCAAACCCGTCCTGAGCCGGACTATTGCGGCTTTTCTCGATGCCGCCGAGATTGCCCATCTCGTCACGGTCGTTCATCCCGATCACGTCGAGCGCTACGCTGCGCTCGGCCTGTCCGACGCGAGGCTGCTGCCGCCGGTCGCTGGCGGCGCAACGCGGCAGGCATCTGTCCTGGAAGGACTCAAGGCACTCGCTCCCCTTCGGCCCGATCTGGTGCTGATTCAGGACGCAGCGCGGCCCTTTGCTTCGCCAGACGTCATCGGTGATGTCATCGCGGCGCTGGACCAGTACGACGGCGCCCTGCCCGCGCTGCCGGTCACCGACACCATAAAACGGTCTCTGGATGGTCGCCACATTGGAACCACTGAAGATCGCAATCAGCTGTTTGCAGCCCAGACCCCGCAGGGGTTTCGCTTCGGACAGTTGTTTTCTGCGCATATGCGTGCGGGCACTGGACGGCGCCAGTTCACCGATGACGCGGAAATCGCCGAATGGGCCGGTCTTCGTGTCGCCATGGTCATGGGCGACCCCAACAACATCAAGCTGACGTTCAGTCAGGATTTTGCCCGCGCGGAGCGCATTTTGTCGGGAGACACTGTCATGGAAACCCGCGTCGGGACCGGTTTTGATGTCCATTCGTTTGAGCCCGGCGACCACGTCTGGCTGGGCGGGGTCCGCATTCCGTACAAGGCTGCCCTCAACGGACACTCCGATTCCGATGTCGCCCTGCATGCGTTGACCGATGCCATCTACGGCGCCATGGGCGCTGGCGACATTGGTGTGCACTTCCCACCTTCCGATCAACAGTGGAAGGGCGCGGCCTCCTCGATATTCCTCAAACATGCCGGCGATCTGGTGGCCAAGGCTGGCGGCCGCATCGTCAATCTGGACGTGACAATCGTCTGCGAAGGGCCGAAAGTTAATCCCCATGTTGCCGCGATGCGAGGCGTGATTGCGCAGACTTTGGGGATCGCGCCAACACGGATAGCGATCAAGGCGACGACAAGTGAGAAGCTCGGGTTTACCGGGCGGGAGGAAGGAATCGTGGCAATGGCAAGTGCAAGCATTGAAGTGCCGAGGTCTATCGATGGCAACTAAGACCGTAGCGAAAGCCAGCGACCCGGCCCGCCGGGTGATCGAACTGCTCGCCGAAGCCGAGCGGACCATCGTGACGGCGGAAAGCTGCACGGGCGGCATGATCGCCGGTGCGCTGACGGACGTGCCCGGCTCATCGGCCGCCTTTTACGGTGGGTTCATCACCTATGCCGATGCCGCCAAATCGCGCATGATCCATGTTCAGCCGCGATTGATCCGTGACTATGGCGCCGTGAGCAATCAGGTTGCCCGCGCCATGGCCGATGGCGCCCGCAACACTGCCCACGCAGACTATGCCGTTGCCGTCACCGGCATTGCCGGGCCCGATGGCGGCACCGACAAAAAGCCCGTCGGCCTGGTTTATGTGGCTGTGTCGTCTGAACTGGCGACGGTGGTCATTGAGCACCGATTTGGCGATCTCGGTCGCGATGAGATCCGCAAGGCCAGCGTCAACGCGGCGCTCGACCTAGTGATCGAAGTGCTGCAGGGCACCAAGTCCTGAACGGAATGTCTGGCGCTCCGCCGGTGTGAGCCAGCGGAGTGCCCACCAATCAAGGCCCGGGTTGACCTGTCGGCACGCCAGACCCGCGCCAGCCCAGCGTCAGGCACCAACCAGCACAAACACATTGCCATCAGGCGCCGTCATCACGGCGACATGCCCGGATTCTGTTGCGAAGGGCTCCCGAATCCAGGCCACGGCGGGATTGCGCCCAATTTCCGCAAAGCTGGCGCGGACGTCGTCGACAGCGAGTTCGATCTCGGTGAACTTATTCTCGGGGTTGTCGCTCAGCACCAGCTCGGAACTGGTGGCATCGGGGAATTTGAGCCCGATCAGGGTCCAGGTGGCCCCCGTTGGCAAGCTGCGTTCGATGATCCATCCGCGGTGCAACCCCAGCGAAAGATAGAACGCCTCAGATTCCCTGATGTTCGGCGTAAAAAGACAGACGCATTCAAGTTTGCGGATCATTTCGTCCCCCGAGATTCGTTCGTCAGAACATAACAGGAACAAACAAATTCCAGAAGCACTGGTTCTGCTGATCCGGCCCGCTAGACGCCGAAACGTCGATCTGCTTCGTCGGAAAAAGCCTGCATAATCTCGTCCTGCTTGGCAGCGAAGGCGGGCTCGGCGATAGCGGCAATGAACGGATTGGAGATCTTGAAGTCGATCTCGAACCGAACCCGCGTCCCCATGCCCTCGGGCTCAAAACGCCAGAGGCTGTTGAGAAATGAAAAGGGTCCGTCAACGGCCTTGGCCGTAATAGTCAACGCCACCGGATCGGCAGCAACCTGGCTGGTGTAGGACTGAGTGATCGGTCCGAAGTAGAGCGTCATCGTCGCGAGCTTCATACCGCCGTCCGAAGCGCCTGGCGCCGGCCGCACAACCATGGCCTTGCAATTGGGTACAAAGCGCGGGTAGTCGGCCAGATCGCTGACGACCTCGAACATGCGCTGCGGCAGATGCGGTACGTGTCGCTCGAAGAAACGATTCATGAGATCAGGCTTCTGGCTTTGTGGCGTTCGGCAACACTGGGCCTAGTGGCCAAGCTTGGCGAGGCGGGCGGCCTTGAGAGCGGCGAAATCCTCGCCAGCATGGTGCGACGAGCGGGTCAGCGGGCTGGACGAGACCAGCGAAAAGCCCTTTGCCGTCGCGACCGTGGCGTAAGATTTGAACTCGTCAGGGGTAACAAAGCTGATCAGCGGCGTGTGCTTCTTGGTCGGCTGCAGATACTGCCCGATGGTCAGGAAATCGACGTCCGCGGTGCGCAGATCGTCCATAAGTGCCAGCACTTCATTCCGCTCTTCACCCAGTCCGACCATGATGCCGGACTTGGTGAACATGGTAGGATCGAGTTCCTTGACCCGCTGCAGCAGGCGGATGGAATGGAAGTAGCGCGCGCCTGGCCGCACCTTGAGGTAGTTTGACGGCACGGTCTCAAGATTGTGGTTGAACACATCCGGCTTGGCCGCCACGACGATCTCGAGGGCGCCTTCCTTGCGCAGGAAGTCCGGCGTCAGGATCTCAATGGTCGTCCGCGGATTGCGGGCGCGGATCGCCAGGATCACATCGGCAAAATGCTGAGCCCCGCCGTCGGCGAGGTCGTCACGATCGACCGACGTGATCACAACATGCGCCAAACCAAGCTTTTCAACGGCTTTGGCAACATTTTCCGGCTCGTTGGGGTCGAGCGGCCCCGGCATGCCGGTGCGGACATTGCAGAAGGCGCAGGCGCGGGTGCAGATCTCGCCCATGATCATCATGGTGGCGTGCTTCTTGCTCCAGCATTCCCCGATATTGGGGCAGCCGGCCTCTTCGCACACGGTGACCAGGCCATGCTCGCGCACGATCTGCTGGGTTTCCTTGTAGATCGGCGAACCGGGCGCCTTGACCCGGATCCAGTCCGGCTTGCGCAGCACGACGCTGTCGGGCCGGTTGGCCTTTTCAGGGTGCCGCGGCCGGGCGGCGGCTGTATCGATCAGTGTGACCACGAGATGTCTGCCTTCCGAACTTTCATCGTCATATCGCGTTGCCGCGGCGACGCTTCAAGGGGTCGCTAGCGCGCGATGACGCGGGCGACGGCGATCACGACGATGGCGCCGATGGTTGCCGTAATGATTTGACTTATCAGCACATTTCCAATCGGCAGCGAGACGTTGAGCGCCGACAGAAGCCAGCCGCCAACGAAGGCGCCGATGACGCCGACGATCAGGTTGCGCAGCAGCCCGCCGCCGCCCAGCACCAGCCCGGCCAGCCAGCCGGCCACCAGACCGATGGCGAGAAAGATCAGCAGTTCCTGCATTCCGATGCTCATGGCGGTGTCTCCGAAATCATGCGTTACGTGTTGTGGTGAGGCCTATCCTGCACCCGGTCTGCTTGCTCATAAAGCGGGCAAAACGGATCAGGGGGCAAACAGCGGGAACTTTGGGGAAAGATCTCGCTGATCGTTGATTTCTATGGATATTTGCAGCGAGCTTGACCGGTATTGGCCTGTGGCTTGCCTGTGAATATCCTGTGATTTGCCTGCAGTTTGCACGGTGCTTGCCTGTTCAGAGCCTGCCCGGGCAAGCGCGACTACATGTTGAGCGCGCGACCATAGGCATCGAGCACACTTTCCTTCATCGTCTCGCTGAGCGTGGGATGGGGGAAGATCGTGTGGATCAGTTCTTCTTCGGTGGTTTCCAGGTTCATCGCGATGACGAAACCCTGGATCAGCTCGGTCACTTCGGCCCCCACCATATGGGCGCCCAGCAGCTCGCCGGTCTTGGCGTCGAAAATGGTCTTGACCAGACCGTCCGGCTCGCCCAGCGCGATGGCCTTGCCATTGCCGATGAATGGGAAGCGGCCCACCTTGATATCACGACCGGCTTCGCGGGCCTTGGCCTCGGTCATGCCGACGCTGGCCACCTGTGGCTCGCAATAGGTGCAGCCGGGAACCTTGGACTTGTCGAGGCCATGCACCTTCATGCCGGCGATCTTTTCGACCGTGATGACGGCTTCATGCTCGGCCTTGTGCGCCAGCATGGGCGGGCCGGCCACGTCGCCGATGGCCCAGATGCCATCGATATTGGTCTTGCCATAGCCGTCGATGACAATGGCGCCGCGCTCGGTCTTGACCCCGACGGTCTCAAGGCCCAGCCCTTCGATATTGCACATCACCCCGACAGCAGAGATCAGCTTGTCGCCCGAAATCTGCTGCTTGCTGCCGTCCTTGAGGACGACATGAGCCGTGACGCCGGCAGAGGTCTTTTCGACCTTTTCCACCTTGGTGTCGGTCAGGATCTTGATGCCGCGCTTTTCGAGCCGCTTGCGGGCCAGGGCCGAGATCTCGGCGTCTTCCACCGGCATGATCTGCGGCAGCAGCTCGATGATCGTCACCTCGGCGCCCATGGAGCGGTAGAAGGAGGCGAATTCGACGCCGATGGCGCCCGAGCCCATCACCACCAGGCTCTTGGGCATGGCGGCCGGCTTCATGGCTTCGAAATAGGTCCAGATCTTGTCCCCATCGGGCTCAATGCCGGGC
>JAHJOS010000425.1 GCA_018820005.1 Alphaproteobacteria bacterium
CAAGGCGGCGCGGCCGCTGCATGTGATCGAGGGCCCGCTGATGGCCGGCATGGGCATCGTGGGTGACCTGTTCGGTTCGGGCAAGATGTTCCTGCCCCAGGTGGTCAAGTCGGCCCGCGTCATGAAGCAGGCCGTGGCGCTGCTGCTGCCCTATATGGAGGCCGAAAAGAACGCCGACGGCAATGCCACCGGGCGCAAGAGTGCCGGCAAGGTGCTGATGGCGACGGTCAAGGGCGATGTGCACGATATCGGCAAGAACATCGTGGGCGTGGTGCTGAGCTGCAATAATTACGAGATCATCGACCTGGGCGTGATGGTGCCAACGGCCAAGATCCTGCAGACGGCGCGCGACGAGAAGGTCGACATCATCGGGCTGTCCGGTCTCATCACGCCGTCGCTCGACGAAATGGTGCATGTGGCAGCCGAAATGGAGCGCGAGGGCTTTGACATCCCCCTGCTGATCGGCGGGGCGACGACCAGCCGCGTGCATACCGCGGTCAAGATCCATCCGCGCTACGAAAAAGGCCAGACGGTCTATGTCAATGATGCCAGCCGCGCCGTAGGTGTGGTGGGCAATCTGCTGTCCGCCGATACCAAGGTGAGCTTTATCGCTGACATCCGCGCCGAATATGCCAAGGCAGCCGCAGCGCACCAGCGGGCGGAAGAAGAAAAGCAACGCCTGCCGCTGACCAAGGCGCGCGCCAATGCGTTCAAGGCCGACTGGTCGGCCTATTCGGCCCCCAAGCCGAGTTTTATCGGCACGCGGGTGCTGGAGGACTTCGACCTGGCGGAACTGTCCAGTTATTTTGACTGGACGCCGTTCTTCCAGACCTGGGAGCTCAAGGGGCGTTACCCGGCCATTCTCGAGGATGAGCGGCAGGGCGAGGCGGCGCGGCAGCTGTTTGCCGATGCCAAGCGCATGCTCGACCAGATCATCGCGGAAAAATGGTTCAAGCCACGCGCCGTGGTCGGCTTCTGGCCGGCCAATGCCGTGGGCGATGACATCAGCCTTTATACCAATGAAGGCCGCGACGAGGAGCTGGCGCGCCTGTTTACCCTGCGCCAGCAGCTGAGCAAGCGTGACGGCAAGCCCAATATGGCGCTGAGCGATTTTGTGGCGCCTGCGGACGCCGGCAAGCCGGATTATCTGGGCGCCTTCGTGGTGACGGCGGGGCTCGAGGAAGTGGCCATTGCCGAGCGCTTCGAAAAGCAGAATGACGATTACTCCGCCATTCTGGTCAAGGCGCTGGCCGACCGCTATGCCGAGGCCATGGCCGAATATGTGCATGCCCGCGTGCGCCGCGAGTTCTGGGCCTATGCCCCGGACGAAGCGCTGGCACCCGAAGAGCTGATCGGGGAAACCTATCGCGGCATCCGCCCGGCGCCGGGCTATCCGGCCCAGCCCGACCACACCGAAAAGACCACGCTGTTCCGCCTGCTCGACGCACAGAATACCGTGGGCGTGACCCTGACCGAGAGCTATGCCATGTGGCCGGGCTCTTCGGTTTCGGGTTTCTATTATGCCCACCCCGAGGCCTATTATTTCGGCGTGGCCAAGGTGGAGCGCGATCAGGTGCTCGACTATGCCGCGCGCAAGAATATGCCCGTGGCCGAGGTTGAGCGTTGGCTGGGGCCGGTGCTGAACTATATTCCGGGGCCGGCCATCGTGGCGGCGGAGTAGGATTTGACGATGGCTTGTCAGTCGACACCTTCCCCCTTGTGGCGAGGGATTACGGTTGGGGGTCAATTGGCCCCAGTGTGGGGGCTCTCACACCCCCTCCCAACCTCCCCCATCAAGGGGGAGGTGCTGATCTGTGGTTGGGGTGATCTCGATGTCCAACGCTGAACCCATTGCCGTGACCCTGGTCATTGAACCTGGCCATATGCTGGCGCTCGACAGCGAAACGGCGCTGCTGCGCCTGTCGGCCAATTCGGGGCATGGCCATGCCGATGGCAGTACCTGCGTTGCCTGCGCCACGCGCACGGATGTGCGGGCGCTGCTGTTCGACATGCTCGAAGAGGTCAAACTGGGCCGCCGGCCAACGTTCAGCAAGGTTGTGGTCGATGCCAGCGCCGTGCCCGATCCATCGGTGGTTGTGGCGGCGCTGACCGGCAAGCTGCCAGCCCTGGCCCTGCGCGACCATGCCGTGGCCCGGCGTTTCTATCTGGCTGGTGCCGCCTGATATATTACCTCTGCGCCGATCTGTCGTGTGGCCCTGTTGTGGGGTGACAGGCCGCACCTCGCTGCCTATCCTCGCTTTGATCCTGCGGAGACTCAGCCATGTCCAAACCCGTTATTGCCCTTGCATTGGGAAGCGGCGCCGCGCGCGGCTGGGCCCATATCGGGGTGATCGATGCCCTGGTCGAGGCAGGCATCAAGCCAGACATTGTCTGCGGCACCTCGATGGGAGCCCTGGTGGGCGCAGTCTATTCCAGCGGCCAGCTCGACAAGCTGCGCGACTGGGCTATGGGGGCCGATTGGCGCGTGGTCGCCTCCATGGTTGATGTGGGCCTGTTGGCCGGCGGGCTGGTGGACGGCGTGCGTATTGTCAACTGGCTGGGGGGGCTGGGTCTCTCCGAGACGATCGAGGACCTACCCATCCCCTTTGGCGCCGTGGCGACCGATATTTCCAGCGGCCGCGAGATATGGCTGAGGTCCGGTCCCCTGCCTCAGGCGATACGCGCCTCGATCGGCATGCCGGGCGTGTTCAGCCCGGTCAAACTGGACGGCCGCTGGCTCAGCGACGGCGGGCTGGTCAACCCGGTGCCGGTGTCGCTTGCCCGCGCCATGGGGGCCGACTTCATCATTGCGGTCAATCTCAATGAGGATCTGCTGGGTCGCAGATTGGTCGCTGAAGATGCGGCAGATGAGGCAGCAGCAACCGAGCCGGAACTGCCGCTGGCTGAAGCGGGTGGTCCAGCAAGCTTCATTGACATGGTGCGCGCCATTCCCGCCACAGTGCAGGCGCGCATGGCGACGTTCAATTTTTTCGGGTCCACACCTGCGACGCCGGGCTATTTCGACGTGCTGGCCAATGCCATCGACATCATGCAGGACCATATCACCCGCTCGCGCCTGGCCGGCGAGCCGCCGCATGTGCTGGTGCTGCCGCGCGTGGTCGATATTGCCATCATGGATTTCCACCGCGCCGAAGATGCCATTGCCGAGGGTCGCGCCGCCGCGGAGCGGGTGATCCCGATTATCGAGGCCAAGCTGGCGCGGCGCGCCTAGCGCCAGGTTTGGGTATGGCGTTGCGCTGCTTCCCCCACCCGACCTCCCCCTGAAGGGGGAGGAGGCGCATAGCGTTTGTCTGCTGTCTGGCCGTATCCACCGGACAGATCCCTCCCCCGTCAGGGGGAGGTTAAGTGGGGGCCTCAGAGCATGGGAAACGGTAGCAGCGCCGTATCGGCGCGCAGGTAGAGTGGGTGCTTGGGTGAGCCATCGGCATTGGTGCCGAAGCACCAGAGGGCGATACCATCGGCCCTCAGGGTTGCCACCAGCTCTCGTCCGGCCGACGCCAGCGCCTTGTTGAGCTTGCCGTGGCAGAGGATCACCCGGCCGGCCCCGACTGCAGCGGCGCGGATGGCCGGCAGATTGTCCGGCGACACCGCCGCGACGCCCGGCGCCAGCAGCATCTTGGGATCGGTGGCGCGGTAGTCGCCGACATTGGCCTTGACCATGGCGTCAAAGCCTTCGCGCCGGGTGAAGGTCCATTCGCGCGCGCAGGTGGGATCGTTGACCGTGGCGTCGGCCGTGCTGGGGTTCATGCCGATGAACAACAGGTAACGCGACGGGAACGCATCGCCGATCCAGCGGCGCATCAGATGGCGGTAGCGGCCATCGGCGCTGAAGCTGGCGTCGCCCTTGACGCCCGGCATCAGCGCCAGGCGCACCTTGCCGCCGGGGTCATGAGCGGCGGAGTTTTGCGCGTCAACACTCACGCGGTGAGATCGCTGGGCGGGACCAGACCGTTGATCAGCGACGCGGTGGTGACGGTGTTGGCGAGCAGGCAGGCAATGGTCATGGGACCAACGCCGCCGGGCACAGGGGTGATGGCGCCGGCGACTTCCTTGGCCGAGACGAACTCGACATCGCCCAGCAGGCGCGTCTTGCCCTCACCACGCTCGGGCGCGTCGATCCGGTTGATACCCACATCGATGACGGTAGCGCCCGGCTTGATCCAGTCGCCCTTGATCATTTCAGGGCGGCCAACGGCAGCGATGACGATATCGGCCTGGCGGACCATGCCCTGGAGGTCTTTGGTGCGCGAATGCGCCATGGTAACGGTGCAGTTCTCGCGCAGCAGCAGCTGGGCAATCGGCTTGCCGACCAGATTGGACCGGCCCACCACGACGGCGTGCAAGCCGCTGAGGTCGCCCAACGTATCGCGCAGCAGCATCAGACAGCCCAGCGGGGTGCACGACACCGGGCCCGGCAGGCCGATGGCCAGCTTGCCAACGCTGGCGGGGGTAAAGCAATCGACATCCTTGGCGGGGTCGATGGTCTCGATGATCTTGAGCGGATCGATATGCTTGGGCACGGGGAGCTGCACGAGAATGCCGTGGATGGCCGGATCGGCGTTGAGCTTGCGCACCAGCGCCAGAACGTCGGCTTCGCTGGTATCTTCGGGCAGTTCGTATTTCTCCGAATGCATGCCCATCTCAAGGGTCTGCTTGGCCTTTTGCGTCACATAGACCTGGCTGCCCGGATCATAGCCAACAATGACGACGGCCAGACCGGGCGTGATGCCGTGATCGGCCTTGAGACGCTCCACATGGCCGGCGATGCGGGTGCGCAGGCCTGCAGCAAAGCTTTTGCCGTCGATGATTTTGGCTGTCATGGGGCAACTCCTGGTCGATCAGAAAGGGGTGGCGGCAGGCCGGACGACCGTTGGCAGGCCCTGACCGCAATCGCGTGCAGCAATAGGAAATGCGAGCGGCTTCGTCTACCGCTTTACCCCGTGGGTGGCGCGTAAATTGCAGGGAGACAAATGGAGGAAGACAAATAGAAAGGGCCACCAAGGCATTGCTGCTTTGATGGCCCTTGGGAATACTGATCGTCCGCACTGTTGAGGGCTTGGGGGACAAGCGGCCAAAACAGCATTCCTGGTTCACCGGTTGCATGGGTCGCTTGCCGTGCCAGTGAACTGATGAGGAAGATGGTGGGTAAATGCGGCGAGAAAAGAGCGCATCACCGCCTTGTGAAAGCCCGCGCAAAAAGGAGCTGGAGTTGAAGCCTCGTCTAGAAGCTGTCATTTGAAATGGATAGACGCTGGCCACCAAGCAGCGCGATTCCGCCGATGGCGGGTTCAATCCGGAACCCGCGAGATGAAAGAGCAAGACAGATGACCATTATCAGCCCACCGCGCCTGGACACAAAATCCTTCACCGAGCCAGCGGAGGCCTGGGGTTACCTGGCCGAGATCTATCATCGCAATACCGGTTTCATCCGCAGCCATCTGGCGTCGCTCGCCAAGGGCATCGTGCCGCCGGGCCAGGTGCGCGCCTGCTATCCGCAGATCGAAGTCCGCTCCACCAGCTATAGCCGCAGCGAAAGCACCCTGCCCTATGGGTTCCTGCATACCCCGGGGATCTATCGCACGACGGTGACGGCGCCGGACCTGTTCCGCAACTACTTCCAGGACCAGTTCGCGGTGATCCTGAAAAATCATGGCGGCACCATCGACATCGGTGAGTCCGACACGCCCATCCCGCTGCACTTTGCCGTGCCGGCCAATGAGCGGATCGATGGCGAGGCGCTCAATGCGCTCAATATTCCGTTGCGCGATGTGTTCGACGCGCCCGACCTGGGCAATACCG
>JAHJOS010000426.1 GCA_018820005.1 Alphaproteobacteria bacterium
ATCTCCAGGCGGGGATCGCGGTTGGGAATGCCGAACAGCGAGCGCGCCGCAACCTCGGCCACGATGACGAAGGGCACCTGCGGCAGCGGGGCGAAGCGCTTGTGCTGCGGATTGGCGCCAAAGGCGTCCAGCTGCGTACCATCCTCGGCAAACAGGCGCACCAGGGCCTCGCCACCAAAATCGAGCCGCAGTTCGGCATCGGCGCGACCAGCGACAGTCAGCAGGCCCGAGCGGAAGCTGTGGATGCCAAAACGGTTGGACCAGGCGTCGCCCACAACAATGCTGCGCACCTCGCCCTCGGGCGATTGCAGCGTCCAGGGGCCAATGGGGCTGCGGTCATGCAGCTCCCAGGCGGTCAGTTCCTCACGCCAGGTGTCAAGGTGGTCAGTCAGCTGCTCCAGATTGCGCTGACGATCTCGGTAGTGACGCATTTGGTATCCTCCTGAGTATTCGCAAGTGTCGACTTCGGCGACCAATCGCGTCCGATCACGGAATAATTTATCATACTGGATTTAAGATGGAAGCAGGGCAAAAGTCCATATTTACTGGCTTTTTCCCACGATTTTGACAGAGGGTTCGATCGAATTTTGGCCGGGCATCCTGGCTTGACACATCGGATTAAATGCATGTTAGCTGATTAAGTTTCGTGGCGAGAGCCCTGGGCGCGACAAATGACAGCTTGGCGGACGGAAAAGCAATGTCGAATGCCCATGCAACAGTGCCAACACAGCGGATAGCGCAGACCGGGAACTTGGAGGTAGATCATGGTTATGAAGCGTCGTGAATTTCTGAAGGGCACTGCAGCCGTCGGGCTGGGCAGTGTGGCAGCCGGACTGATGGGGAAGTCAGCGCTGGCCGCCGAGGGCACGCTGGACATCTTCTTTAACAGCGACACCAATGTGGTGGAATTCTGGAGCTCGGCGATCAAGCCGGCGTTCGAGGCCGCCAATCCGGGCACGACGCTGAACCTGGTTTCGGGTGGCGGTGGTGCCTCGATGAATGCCCTGGCCGAGCGCGCCTTTGCAGCACTGCAGTCGGGCACCGATCCGCAGATCGACATGATGGAAGCCATCGGCCCCTATCATCCCGAAGGCGCCATCGAGGCGGGCCTGTGGGACGATTTCTCCAAGCTCAGCCTCTCCAACATGAGCAAGGTCAACCCGGCCGTGGTCGACAACCAGTGGTCCCTGCCCTATCGCGGCTCGCAAGTCGTGATGATGTACAATGGCGACAAGGTGCCGACGCCGCCCAAGACCTTTGAGGAACTGGTGGCGTGGATCAAGGCCAATCCGGGCCAGTTCGCCTATGCCCGCCCGGACCTGGGCGACAGCGGCGCGTGCTTTATCGAGCGCGCCCTGCAGGAAGTGATGGGGCGCGACGAAAGCCTGTTCACCAATGAGAATTATTCGGACGAGTACGCCGAGCCGATGTTCACCAAGCTGTGGGCGCTGCTGAACGATCTCGCCCCCTCGCTCTACAAGGGTGGCGAATATACCGGCGGCAATACGCCCTCGATCCAGCTGCTGGCGAGCGGCGTGATCACCATGACCATCGCCTGGTCGGATATGGCCCTGGTGGCCATGAACGAGGGCGTCGTGCCCGAGACCACCGCCGTGGCGCAGCTGCAGGACCTGGCCTTCATCGGCGGCTATTCCAGCGTGCTGGTGCCCACCAATGCGGCCAATCACGAGATGTCGCTCAAGCTGGCCGACTTCCTGATCTCGCCGGAAGTGCAGAACAAGGTGGTGTCCGATCTCGGCGGCTTCCCCAGCATCAACTGGTCGGAAATGTCCCCTGAGCTGCAGGCCAAGTTCGCCAATGTGGCGACCACCTCGATCCCGACCTTCCCGGGCCCCTGGGAGTCGCATCTGTTCGACGGCTGGTATCGCAATGTCGCCTCGAACCTGGCCCAGGGCTGACCGAACACCATGAGCGACACGCTCTCCACGGCCCCGGCGAGCGCGCCGCTGACGAAGTGGAGGCCCACGGGCCTCTTCTTCATCGCCGCGCCAATCCTTTTGATCGCGGTGTTCCTGTTCTATCCGGCGCTGCGCAGCATCTGGGGCACGATCTATGTTCGCCAGCCGGACGGCAGCTATGCCTTCTCTATCGCGAGCTATCTCTATTTCTTCTCCGACAGCTATAGCCTGACCAATCTGGGCCGCACCTTCTGGACCACGATCGTGACCATGGTGCTGCTGATCGCCATCAATCTGCCGATCGCCATCTATCTGCGCTTCAAGGGCGGCAGGCTGGCGGTGTTCATCCAGGTGCTGGCGCTGTTTCCCATGTTTGTGCCGGGCATTGTCATCGTCTATGCGTTGATCCGCTATCTCGGCCCCAATGGCCTCTTGCAGACCCTGCTTGAAGTGGTGGGGATCGGCGGCTTCCAATCGCCGTATCTGACGCCCTGGGGACCGGTCATCGGCATGGTGTGGGACGCGATGCCCTTCACCCTGCTGGTGCTGACCGCCGGCATGTCGGGCATTGCCACCTCGGCGATCGAGGCAGCGCAGGATGTCGGCGCCGGGCGGCTACGGATCCTGTTCAGCATTATCCTGCCGCAGATCAAGAATTCGCTGCTGGTGGTGACCTCGCTCAACTTCCTCGGCCTTTTTGGCCAGGCCTTCATGCCCTTCATGCTGGGGCCGACATCGCCTGAAATGATGGGGCCCTTCATGCTGCGTACCTTCTCGACCGTGCGGGATCCGCTGCAGGCGGCGACGCAGGCAACAATCGTCTTTGCGCTGTGCTCGGTGGCGGGGCTGGCCTATGTGCGCTCCATCGCCAAGCGCCGCGCTGCGGAGCTGGTGAAATGATCGGCTTTATCAAGCGGCTCGACTGGCCCGGCTATGTGCTGGCGCTGTTCCTGGTGTTCTTCATCCTCTTGCCCATCGTGACGGTGTTCCTCTGGGCCTTCACCGAGCAGTGGTTCTATCCCTCGGTGCTGCCGACCAAATGGGGCCTGCGCTACTGGTTCAAGGTGCTGGAACGGCCCGATGTCTGGGCGGCGTTTTTCACCTCGGTGCAGCTGTCGTCCATCGTGACGGCGCTATCGGCGGTGATCTGCCTGCCGGCGGCCTATGCCTTTGCGCGCATGGAGTTCCCGGGCAAGCAGTTCTTCATGATGAGCTTTTTGATGGGCAATGCCTTTCCGCGCTTTGCGCTGATCATTTCCATCGCCGTGCTGTTCCTGACGCTCAATCTGGTGGGCACCTATCTGGGCGTGGTGATTATCCAGCTGCTTAACACCATCCTGCTGATGATCTGGCTGCCCACCGCGGCCTTTCAGAGCGTGAGCCGGAACATGGAAGAAGCGGCCATGGACGTCGGCGCCTCGCCGCTGCGCGTCTTCTGGCACATCACGCTGCCGCAGGCGCTGCCGGCGATCGGCGCGGCGCTGCTGATGACGTTCGTCTGGACCTTCTACGAAACCGAGGGCGCCTGGCTGGTGGGGGCGCCGCGCGTCCAGACCATGCCGCTCTTGATGATGTCGATGATCAACAACCAGCTGGTGGTGCAATATGGCGCCGTGCTGTCGGTGGCCCTGTGGGTGCCCTCGCTGGTGGCCCTGCTGCTGGCGCGCCGGGTGATGGGCTCGGATTCCTTTGCCAAGGGCCTGGGCGCATGATGGTGCCCGGCCGCTTTCCAAACAGTGAGTATTGATATGGCCAGTCTGAGCCTTGCCGGGGTGTCCAAGGAATTCAACAAGATGGTGGCGGTGAGCCCGCTGTCGCTTGATATTGCCGATGGCGAGCTGGTGTGCCTATTGGGGCCATCGGGCTCGGGCAAATCGACGCTGCTGCGCATGATCGGCGGCTTTGAGGCCCCGTCCTCGGGCCAGGTGCTGATCGCGGGCCAGGACGTGGCCCATACGCGACCCGACAAGCGGCCAACCGCCATGGTGTTCCAGAGCCATGCGCTGTGGACGCATATGAA
>JAHJOS010000427.1 GCA_018820005.1 Alphaproteobacteria bacterium
ATAACTTTATTCTTTTACCGTTTTGCTTGGTTTGCGCCCGGCTGGTCTCGTAGCTCAGTTGGATAGAGCACTGGATTCCTAAAGGCGGCCCATCAGTTCACGCTGATGGGTCTTGGTCAGGCCAGTGACGACGCAGCCTTAGGTCTGGTCAGATCAGGTCGTCCACTTCGCCCCCACTTCGGTAATCTCCGCTACGCTGCGGCACTCCTGAAGCAAACAGTGCGTTTGACCAAGTAACCTGCCGTGGACCGCTGGGCCCTTGCCGATTGCAACGACATCCCTAGTCCGCACTCATCACGTCCTGATAACCTTTGCGGCCCAATGCTTCGGCCCACTTTCGCCTGGGTCCGAGGCGCGGCGCTTGGACGGGCGGCTATACGGGCAAGGCACGCATCGCGCCATCGGAGGCTTCAAAATCAAACAGTTGCTGGGTGGCCAGAGCCGCAGCGCCACGGGCCCATGAATCGTCGGCCCAATGCGGCTCCACCTTGGGCGGCGTCCATGTGCAGTGCTTGGCCAAGGTTCGTCGCATGGGATCGAACAGGAAATCACCGAAAGATACTGCTTCTCCGCCGACGACGATCAGTTCCGGATCGACAATGTTGCAGAACGCCGCCAGCGTTTGGCCGATTCCCGCACCGGCCCGCCCGAGCAGGTCTATCGCGGCTGCGTCGCCGACTTCGGCAGCGGCAAGAAGGTCTTGACGGACGGCGCCTGGATTCCCGGTCAGCGTCCGCCACTCTTCCACCATGGCGGGTTCCGAAAACATGGCCTGCAGGCAACCTGCGCGACCGCATTCGCATAGCGGCCCTTGCGGGTCGAACGTAATGTGCCCCAGCTTTCCAGCAGACCCGTGCGCCCCGTGATGCACGTTTCCGTCGATGATGGCGGCACAACTGATGCCGACACCGATCGCCAGAGCACCAACGGTGCGATGATGCCTGCCCAGCCCGAAAAGTTGCTGGGCGAGCGCAAAGGCGTTGATGTCGTCGTCCACCCAGACAGGCACATGCAAACGCTCTGCGATCATCGAGGCGATCGGGACGTCGCTCCAGCCGAAGCGAAAGCTCCGATGGCAGATTCCAGCCTGGACAATCCCCGGCATGGCCACGCCGACCCCGGTAATCTGGGCCCCTTGGGGTGCAAACTTGCTCAAATACGCCACGGCGTCGACACACCCGGCGACCATGCTTTCGGGGCTCTGATCAGCCACTTCGATCCGCGTCGCGTGCAATGTCGTCGTGGCGAGATCGGTCAGCACGCAGTCGATGCTGCCCACCATCAGTTTCAGCCCGACTGCCAGACGGGAGCCATAGTTTATTTCCACCGGCACCGGACGCCGTCCCGCTGCCCCGATGGTGGACTTCCCCTCGATCAGGACATTCTCTGCGAGGAGATCGGATACGACAAAGGTAAGCGTTGCGGGGCTCAGGCCAGTGATACCGGCCATCTCCGCGCGGCTGAGAGGGCCGTTGGCGCGGAGCAAATTCAGGACGAGGCGGCGGTTCATCGCCCGCGACGTCCCCTGGTCACCCTTCAAGCCCACATCCAACCTCATTATTAATTTTGTAAACTAACTATTGATCGATCAACCAAACATGCTCTAGCTTTGCCCTGCACTCAACCCATTACAGTGGGAAAGCGGTCTCTGGGAGGAGATATCATGAAGCATACGCATTCCTTTGCGTCGACCCGTCGCACGTTTCTCAAGACTGTTGGTGGCGGCGCTGCTGCAGTCGCGCTCGGCGGTTTGAGCATGCCTGCATTGGCGCAGGACAAATCGCTGACGATCATCTTCAACGGTAACAACGAGAACCAGGTCGCCGCCCTGCGCAAGACCATTGCCGACTTCGAGGCAGCGACGGGTTCGACGGTGACGCTGAACCTGATGGATCACGAGGCGCACAAGACCGCCATCCGTAATTATCTCGTCGCCGGGGCGCCTGATGTCTGCTTCTGGTTCTCGGGCAACCGCATGAAAGCCTTTGTCGATCGTGGGCTGTTCGATGACATTTCCGACCTTGTGGCGGAGCAGAATTACGCCGAGGTGCTTGGCGGCACGCTCGGCGCCACAATGGTCGGCGACAAGGTCTATGGCCTCCCGCTTGCCGGCACACTCTGGGGCAATTTCTATCTCAAGAACGTCTTTGAAGAAAAAGGCTTGGTCGCCCCGACCACCTGGGAAGAGACCTTGGCTTATGGCGAGGCCGCCAAAAGCGCGGGCATGGCGCCGCTCGCGTTCGGCAGCAAGGAACTCTGGCCCTGTGCCGGCTTCTTTGATGAACTCAACCTGCGCATCAATGGCCTCGAGAACCACATCGCCCTGATGGACGGGCAGATGAGCTATCTCGATCCGATGCTGCAGCCGGTATTCGACCACTGGGAAGAACTGATCAACGCCGACTTCTTCCTTGAGAACCACACGTCTTATGGCTGGCAGGAGGCGGGGGCACTGCTGAGCCAGCGCAAGGCCGGCATGATGAACCTGGGCAACTTCGTCAAATATGCGGTTCCCGAAGCTGATATTCCGCACCTGACCTTCATCCCGTTCCCCAAGATCGCCGACATCCCGCGCTTTGAGGACTTCTCGACGGACTCGATCCACATTCCGTCCAACGCCAAGAACAAGGCGCTGGCCCGCGAGTTCCTCGCCATGTTCTACGAACCCGAGAACCTGCATGCCTTCCTGGCGCCGGCGGGCAACGTGCCGCCGCGCAACGACATGCCGCCCAGTGACGATCCGCTGGTCAATGCCGCTGTGGAAAGTCTGAAGACTGTGGCCGGCACCGCCCAGTACTACGACCGCGATACGGATCCGGACATGGCACAGGCCGGGCTCAACGGTTTCCAGGAGTTCATGGTTCACCCCGATCGGCGCGAGCAAATCCTCACGCGCCTCGACGAAACGCGCAAGCGCATCTTCGGCGTCTCCTGATCCAGCGTCTCGACGACCAGAGGGCGGTACGCCGCCCTCTCATTTTATCCCAGGATGTTGAGATCATGCCCAATTTTTGGCGCCAGCATCGCGGCTGGATCGCCCCTACCCTGTTCATCATGCCCGCCGTCGTCCTGTTCGGTGTCGTCATCGTCGCATCATCCGTGCAGAGCCTGTGGATCAGTTTGCACGATTGGGACGGCATGAGCCCGATGCACTGGGTGGGATTGGGAAACTACCAGGAACTGTTCCGGGATCCACAATTCTTCACCTCGCTCAAGAACAATTGCATCTGGCTGGTGGTCTTCATGCTGGCGCCCCCGCTCGGACTGGGCATTGCGCTGCTGGTCAATCAGCAGATCCGGGGCATGCGCTTGGTCAAGTCGCTGTTCTTCATTCCGCTGGTCCTGGCGTCGGTCGCCGTGGGGGTTGTCTTTACCTGGGTCTATACGCCCGGCTTCGGCCTTCTGGCCCTGGTCTTCTCGGCCTTCGGCGCGACCGCGCCGGCCCTGCTGTCCGACGAGAACCTGGTAACCTTCGCCGTGGTTTTCGCCGCACTCTGGCCGCAGGTCGCCTTCTGCATGGTGCTCTATCTGGCAGGGCTCAACAGCCTCAGCGATGACCTGATCGGGGCCGGACAGGTGGACGGCGCTCGGGGACTGAACATGCTGTTCCATGTCGTGCTGCCGCAACTGACCCAGGTCACCTTCATCGCCATTGCCATCACCGCCATTGGCGCGCTGCGCTCGTTCGACATGGTGTCGGTGATGACGCAGGGCGGTCCCTTCGGCTCGTCCTCGGTCCTCGCCTATCAGATGTATGAGCAGTCCATCTTCTCCTACCGCTTCGGCTATGGCGCGGCGATCGCGTCGGTCCTGTTCGCCATCATGCTGGTGTTCATCGTCTGGTATCTGAGCCGCATCATGCGCGCCGATGACCGGGGGGCCTGAGATGTATCCTCGTCCCATCGCCCCCAATGCCAAGGCACATCGCGCCCTCTATATGGGCCTGGTCATCGCCATCCTTTTGGCCTGGCTGGCGCCGCTCTGCGCCATCATCCTGACCTCGATGCGCGCGCCCAAGGACATTGCGACCGGCAACCTCTGGGGTTGGCCGACCGAATTCGGCCTCGTCGACAACTATGTCGGGGTGTTCACCCAGACACCCATGGCGCGGTTTTTCCTCAATTCACTCATGATCACCATTCCATCGGTGCTCGGCGTGCTGATCCTCTCGACGCTGGCGGGCTTCGTGCTGTCCAAGTTCAAATTCCGTGGCAGCATGCTGCTGTTTGCGGTCTTTGTGGGTGGCAACTTCCTGCCGGCCCAGATCATGATGATCCCGGTGCGCGACCTGATGGTGCGGCTGGGGCTCTATGACACCACCTATGCCCTGATCATTTTCCATATTGCGTTCCAGACTGGGTTCGCGACCCTGTTCATGCGCAATTTCATCGCCGCGCTGCCAAACGAACTGTTCGAAGCAGCGCGTGCCGAGGGCGCATCACCGGCGCAGATCCTCATCCACGTCGTGCTGCCCCTGGTCCGCCCGGCGCTGGCTGCCCTCGCCATTCTGGTCTTCACCTTCATCTGGAACGACTATTTCTGGGCCGTGGTGCTGACCATCAGCGACAGCGTCAAGCCGGTCACTGCGGGCCTGGCCAACTTGCGGGGCCAGTATGTATCGGCCTGGAACACCATCTCGGCCGCCACCATCATCGTCGCCGTGCCGCCCGTGGTCATGTTCTTTCTCATGCAGCGCCACTTCATCGCCGGCCTCACCATGGGCGCGGTGAAGGGATGAGCCGTTACTTTTCAAGGAATTTCCGCCCATGAGCAGCCTCGAACTGCACCATATCGAGAAGAGCTACGGCAGCTATCATGCCCTGCGTGGCATCGACCTGACGGTCGAGCAAGGCGAGTTCATCGTCATGGTTGGGCCCTCTGGTTGCGGCAAGTCCACTCTGCTCAAGTCGATCGCCGGCCTCGAGCCCATCACCTCGGGCACGATGATGATCAATGGGCGGGACGTTACCCATGCCCAGCCGGGTGATCGCGGCATCGCCATGGTCTTTCAATCCTATGCGCTCTACCCGCATATGACAGTCGCTCAGAATATGGGCTTTGGTCTGAGGATGGCCAAACGGCCCAAGACCGAGATCGAGGAGGCCGTGACGAAGGCCGCCCAGATCCTGCGATTGACCGACCAGTTGGAGAAATTGCCCAAGCAGCTTTCCGGCGGCCAACGCCAGCGTGTGGCTATCGGCCGGACGATCACCCGGTCTCCCGAAGTGTTCCTGTTCGACGAGCCGCTGAGCAATCTGGACGCTGCGTTGCGCACGCAGATGCGCGTCGAGATATCGACCCTGCATGCAAAACTGGGCGCAACGATGATCTACGTTACCCACGACCAGGTCGAGGCCATGACCATGGCCAGCCGCATCGTGGTGCTCAATGCCGGTCGTATCGAGCAGGTCGGCAGCCCCCTCGAGCTCTACCGAAATCCGGATAACTTCTTTGTCGCGGGCTTTCTGGGCGCGCCGCGCATGAACTTTTTCGCCGGCCGTGTTGTTCAGGTTTCCACCGGACATGTGACCGTCCAATGTCCGCTCGTTGAACCGTTCGACGTGGCAGTTGTCGACAACGCAAAACTGGCCGCCGGTGATAGCATCACCATCGGCGCGCGGCCCGAGGCGCTTGGGATCGGCAGTGACGGCGGCTTTCCCGCCAAAGTGCATCTCGTCGAGCATCTGGGCCGTGAGACCATCCTTTATGCCGATGCCGGGGCGTTGCAAACCATCGGGTCGGACACCGGCACGGGCAACCTGACCGTGCATTTGCCCGACGTTGCCCCGTTCACCAAGGGTGACCCTGTCCACTTGCGGTTTGATCCCGCCGACGCTTACCTGTTCGGCGGCGACGAACAGGCCACTCTTTCCATTCCCAAATCCATCTGACCTGCGGAGCTACCCGTGACCACCAAGTCCCCACCATCGCCCATATCCGTCTGGCGTCCGATCGACACCGACACATTCCTGCTGGGCGTTCCGCACTATCCCGAACACGTCGACGAAAGCTATTGGGAACGGGACGCCGAGCGCATGGCGGCCGCCGGGTTCAATGTCGTCCGCATGGCCGAGTTCGCCTGGCACATCATGGAGCCCCGCGAGGGCGTGTTCGACTTTGATCTGTTCGATCGCGCCATCGCCGTGCTGGCCAGGCATGGCATCAAGACAATCCTGTGCACCCCCACCGCCACGCCGCCGCGCTGGCTCACCTTGCACTATCCCGAGGTGCTGCGCGTCGACGTCAACGGCCGCCAGATGAGTCATGGCTCGCGCCAGCACGCCGATACCTGCAACCCGGTATTCCGGGCACATAGCCGCCGCATAACCCAGGCCATGGCAGACCATTACCGCGACCATCCGGACATCATCGGTTGGCAGACCGATAACGAGCTGAACACCTCGGAAAGCAAATCCTATTCGGCTTCGGCGCGCCGGGAGTTCCAGCAGTTCCTTGAGGAGAAATATGGCGAGATCGGCGCCTTGAACCACGCCTGGGGTGGCGATTTCTGGGCGTCAGGCTATCAAAGCTTTGACCAGGTCGTGCTACCGCTCGACAACGCCCCGGTCTCCCTCAGCCCCGGACACCTCCAGGACTACCATCGGTTCCTGGCTTTCGCCACGGCCCGGTTCCAGCACGATCAGGTGGTGATCCTGCGTCAGGGCAATCCGGATTGGTTCATCTTCCACAATCTGGGGCGTCTCGAGGATATCGACTTCCGCGGCCAGTTTTCAGCTGACCTCGATTTCCTCGGCTACGACATCTACCCTATGCTCTACGACGAAATGCAGCGGACAGGCGGCATCGGATACACGCAGGCGCTGCATCTGGACGTCTGCCGGGGCCACACCGGCAACTTCATCGTCCCCGAGCAGCAGTCTGGCTTCGGTAGCCAGCCCGGATTTGCCACGTTGACGCCCGAGCCGGGGGAAATGCGCCGCATGGCCTATTCCTCGGTCGCCAGGGGCGCCGACGGCGTCATGTTCTTCCGGTGGCGACCGGCCCATTTCGGCGCCGAAATCTACTGGATGGGCATCCTCGATCACGATGACATTCCGCGCCGACGCTACGACGAAGCCAGGCAGTTCGCCGGCGAGATCAACGCCATCAAGGATAAGCTGCTCGGCACCCATGTCCGGATGGATGTCGGCATCGCCGGCGGCGATTTCGACAACCAGGAAGCCCACAAGACCTATCCAATGGGCCTGCCCAGCCCGCACGACGATGCAATCATCCTGCACCGCCATTGCTACAGGTCTGGCATCGCGTGCGGCTTCATCCATCCCGAGGATGACCTGAGCAAGCTCAAGGTGCTCTATGTTCCGCACTGGCTGATGTGGAAGGATGAATGGACTGACCGGATCGAGCAGTTCGCCCGCAATGGCGGCACCGTGGTGCTCTCGGCACGCACAGGATCAAGGGATGAGAACAACCACGTAATCCGTACACCGGCACCAGGCCACTCGCTCGCATCATTGGCCGGTGTTGCTGTGGAGGAATTCGGGCTCTTGGCCGGCGTTGAAAGCGACGGTCTTTTCGACTCTGCCCGCTATGGCGACAGCCTCACCCGAGTGAGACAACTTCCCGAGTCCGCCCGCCGTCGCTACCACATCAAGCTGGGCAACCACGAGGTCGTCGCCGGCCACATGTACGAACTTCTGGTCCCGGAACAGGGAACCGAGGTGTTGGGCGGCTGGTCCAACCGCTTCGCGGACGGCAGGGCCGCAGTTACGGTCCGCACTGTCGGCAAGGGGCGCGTCATCTATGCGGGGACCTATCTGACCGACGCCCTCGTGCCCCTGTTGTTTGGCGAGATTTTTGCCAAGGCCGACGTCAGCCCGCTCGTCGAAGCGCTTCCCGAAGGCGTCGAGGTCACGATGCGGGTCGAAGGCGACCGCAGGCTGTTGTTCGTTTTGAACACCACGCACGTCCCCCAACAGGTAAGCCACTTGCCTCAAGGACATGAGTTGCTGGGTGGGGAGACTGTCGCGGGAGCCTTGGATCTCGGGCCCTACGGTTGCGCCATCCTCGAGTTGGGGGCAGGCGCCTGAGTTTGGTATGCGACATAGGGTCCAGTCAGGCGTCGAACGCGGCAGTCACTAGGCGCTGGTTTTGACAGCCTTCGTCCGCTTTGTCGCCACTGCAGACGTGTGTGGGGGCTTTCGGGCCAGTCCGTTGGATTTGGCAGGGGCAGATGAGGTCGCGGCGTAGCCGAGTGCCACCATCGGGTAATCCGAGGGCAAACCCCATTTCGTGCGGTACGCATCTGTCGCCATGCCCAGAAGCAGTCTCGCGCAGCTTTCTCCTGCAGGTCAGGCAACGGGCGTCACGCAACGCAAACAGGGTTTCACTGGCGCATTGTATTTGCTATCCAAACGGCGTGGTCCCGTAGCTCAGTTGGATAGAGCGTAGGATTCCTAATCCTAAGGTCATGAGTTCGAATCTCATCGGGGTCACCACCACACTTTTCAGCCCCCCAAAGACAGCACTAGCAGGCACGAAAAAAACTTCTGCCTTTAAAATCAAATCGCTAGGCTAGATGCGCGCAAGTTTCTAATCCTGCGGTCGTGGGTTCAAATCCCGCCGACATCGGGCATATGCCTGCGGCCACCTGCCTGGGCAGATGGCCGACAGGGGATCAGCGCACCACGGGCGACGGGCTGGGCCCGACGCGGCCGGGACGTAGCGGACCGCCCTCGGGCAGCGCCGGTTCGAGCGTTTCCAGATAAGCCACGATGGCGGCCGCCTGGTCTGGGTCGAACGCGAACTGCGGCATGTCGGGATGGGCGGTTACGATGCCCTCCACCAAGGCTTCGCTTAGATCCTGAACGTCGTAGCGCAGGTGCAGATCGCGGAAATGCGGCGCCTGGGCCAGCGGGCTGTCGCCTGATGGCCCTGTGGCGTGGCAACCGGCGCAATTCATCTCGACCATGCTGCGGCCAACGGCCACCGGGTCATCATCCTGGGCCAGCACGAGACTGGCACCCGCCAGCGAGCAAAGACTGCCCGCCAGCAGCACCCCCAGCAGTCGGGACGCAATCATGCGGCCCGGATGGCCGCTTCCACATCACCCACAGCATGGCCGGTGAGATCCTTGGCAATCTCGCCCAACAGCTTGGCTGACAATGCCTTGTGGTAATGCTTGCGCATCTCGCCCAGCGCCCGCGGCGCCGCGATGATGACGAGGCCATCGATCCGGCCCTCCAGCGCATCCTTGTTGAGGTGCTCGACGATCCCGGCGGAAAAGCCGTCTTCATTGGCCTGGCTCAAATCAGGATTGCCGGCGCTGTTCTGGCGCGAGCCACTGGCTTGGGCCTCAGCCACATGAGCATGCTCAAGCGGCGTCAGCTTCAACTCGGCTTCGTCGCCCGAATTGCGGAACAGGTTGAGCTTTTCGCCGTCGGCGACGGCGACTGTCGTGCCCTTGGGTAGCATCATTGGTAGTCTCCGAGGTTGGTGAAAAAAGTGGCGCGCTGCAGGCGATGGGATCATCGACCCCCGCTTTGAGTCAGGCTGCGCTCCAGCCCTTATCGACCGGAAGCACGGCGCCATTAAGGTAGCACGCCGCATCCGACGCCAGAAACAGCACCGCCTGGGCGATATCGACGGGCTCCAGCATGCCCGGATTGCTGGCATGATAGGGCCCCAGCCGCGCCAGAGCCGCCTGGTCGAGCGCGCTCGCGTCAACGCTGGCCATGATATTGGTGCTCACGCCACCTACGGCCAGCGCGTTGCAGCGTAAGCCATCCCTGCCATATTGATAGGCCGTGCTTTTGGTCAGCCCGATCAGCGCATGCTTTGAAGCGGTATAGGCCGCGCCAGCCGCGCCGCCGCCAATGGCCGCCACCGAGGCGATATTGACGATCGATCCGCCCCCCTGCGCCAGCATCAGGGGCACTGCGCGCCGCATCGCATACATGGGCCCATCAACATTGACGGACATGCAGCGCCGCCAGGTGGCATTGTCTACCTCGGCAACCGAGGCGAACAGATCCATCACGCCGGCATTGTTGACCAGGATGTCAATGCGCCCGAACTCGGCAATCGCCCGGTCGATCATGGCGACGCAATCGGCTTCTTCGGCCACATTGCCCGTCATGCCGATGATGCCGCCACCGATGTCGCGCACCGCCGCCTCGATGGCCGCTTCGTGCCAGTCGACGGCCACCACCTTGGCCCCCTCGGCAACAAAAAGCCGGGCGATCGCCAGGCCAATGCCCGACCCTGCCCCCGTCACAACCGCTACCTTGTCCTTGATCTGCATGACTGCCTCCGCATGGTGCAGAGCCAGACTAGGCCGGGAGGCGTTGATCCACCTTGATGCAGGTCAAGTTCGCATGGACCAAGAAAAAAGCGGCGCGCCAGAGGGCGCGCCGCAGCATTGGATCAGCGCGCGGCCCAGTTCAGCCCGCGGCGCAGAATGGTGGCCATCTCCGGCACGGCAAATTCGGACGAAACATGGCCCAGCGCCGAATAGAACACCCGGCCGGCGCCATGCTTGCGCTTCCACACCACCGGCATGGTCACGCCATTGATCCAGCTGGCGTGCTCGCCATTGAAGGTCGTGGTCGCCAGCACCTCGTTGGAGGGGTCGACATGCATGTAATACTGCTCGGAGTGGTAGGGGAAACTCTTCACGCCTTCCATCACCGGATCATCGGGCCGGGTGATGTCGACGCGGTAGTCGATGATATTGCCCGGGTGCGCCACCCACTGCCCGCCCACCATGAACTGATAGTCCACCGCCTCGCGGAACGCGTCGCCCATGCCGCCATGAAAGCCGCCCAGGCCGACGCCGCCTTCGACCGCGGCGGTCAGATTGGCCAGTTCTTCCTTTTCGATCTTGCTCATGGTGAAGATCGGCACGATCAGGCTGAGATCCTTGATCGCCGGATCGGCAAAGGCTTCGGTGGTGTCTTCGACATAAACCTTGAAGCCGTCTTCCTCGAGCCAACCCTGGATGATGCGGGCGCACTGTTCCGGCTCATGGCCGCTCCATCCACCCCAGACTATCAGTGCTTCACGCATGGCTATTCTCCTCAGATGCAATGCACCGGCGCCAGGGCCGGCTCGGTTTACGCGTTATTGTGCGGCCCGGCGTGCCGGACCGGTCGTGCCCCAGGGTGACCCATAGAGCTCGCCAAGCGCCACGGCGGCTGCGCCGCGCGCCCAGGTCTGGTCATCGACGTCGTCGATGACGATTTCAGCCAGCTTGGCCAGTGGCGCGGGAATGGCATTGGCAAAGGCCTGACGCAAAGGCCCCAGCAAATGCTCGCCCAGCGCCAGAGTTGATCCCACCACAATCACCCGGTGCGGCGCAAACAGCGCCACCAGATTGGCGATGGCGATGCCCAGCGCTGCGCCGGCCCGCGCCGCTGCGGCGCGCAGCGTTTCATCGCCCGCTTCGGCGCGCCCGCGCACCTGCGCCATGCCCTGGCCCAGTTGCATGGCCTCGGCAATGGAAGGGTCACCATGGCTGCCATTCAGGATCGCCCGCTCGCTGGCGATATCGGCCAGCTTGATGGCATTGTCGCCGCCGGCGCCCATGATCATGTCGCCCAGCGTCAGGCTGAGGCCGCGCGCGCCGCGAAACAGCTGCCCGTTGTGCATCACGCCCAGCCCCAGGGTTTCCTCGATCGCCACCAGCACGAAGTCATCAAGGTCGCGCGCCTGACCAAACCAGTGCTCGGCCATGGTGATGGCGTTGGCATCGCTTTCCACAATGGTGGCAATGCCCAGTCGGCTGGCGATAGCGGCATGCAGCGACACATCGGCATCGCGCAGCACGCCGCTCGACAGCACCTTGCCTGTGCCATGCTCGATAATGCCAGGCAGCGACAGCGCAATGGTGTTGATCTGGTTCAGGCCCAGCCCGGCATCGCGCACACAGCGGCGCACGCCATCCTCCACCAGATCAACGATAACCTCGGTCGGCAGGCGGTCCACCCGCACCGGCAGCACCAGGCTTGCCAGCACATCGCCCTCAAAATTGGTCGCGGCAAAGACAATGCGGTTCGACGCAATCTTGGCGCCGACCACCCAGGCCGCATTCGGATTGAGCGCCAGCATCACCCGGGGCCGCCCCCGCAGCGTCTGGCTGCGGATATCGCCTTCGTGCTGCACGGTGATCAGACCATCATCGAGCAATGATGCAGTGATCGCCGACACCGTAGTCGCCGACAGATCAGTGCGCTCGCCGATCTCTACCCGAGCGATGGCGCCACGCCGCCGGATGGTGTCGAGCACGAGAAAGCGGTTGATCGCCCGCATCAGTTCGGGGTCGGCGGTCTTCATGACGACGGGGGCTCTTTGGCGGGACCGAATTAAATCGGGATACAAAATAACTGGGGCAGTTGTAGAGCCTGCCTGCCCGCCAAGGCAAGGACAATTCGCGCGCCGTTAAGGCATCGGCAGCATCAGGGCGTTAGCCTGCGCCACCATGATTTGGCCTTTCTGACCGCCTACCGGCAGGCACTGTTTTGTTTCAGGATTGCACCATGACCGTTTCGCGCCCCTTCAAGTCGGCCATTCTGCCCATCGCCGCCCTTGCCGCCGGCCTCACCCTGGCCGCCTGCAGCATGGGAGGAAACTCTGGCGGCATTGCCCTGGCGCCCGCGCTCGCCGCGCGGATGGATCAGCCTGGCGCCCGGCTTGATGCCGATCAGGCCATCGCCATGATCAACGCCTATCGCGCCACCACGGGCATGCCGGCCCTCGCCCATGATGTCGGGCTCGACGGCACTGCCCAGGCCCTGGCCAATGAATATGCCAGCACCGGCACGCCCCCCAAGACACCCCAGGAACTGGCCGGCATGAAGCTGAGCGCCGGCTACGCCACCTTTGCCGAAACCTTCTCGGGCTGGCGCAACAATCCGGCCGACGCGGCGGGCCTCACCGCCAATGCCACCAAGGCCGGTGTCGCCGCCACCTTCAGCGGCACCTCCACCTATGGCACGCATTGGGTGCTGGTCCTTGCCCGCTGAAACCTCTGCCGAAACCATTGACGCACGCGGGCTCAAATGCCCGCTGCCGGTGCTCAGGATGGAAAAGCGCCTGACGGCCCTGCCGCCGGGTGCACAACTGCTGGTGCTCGCCACCGATCCAATGGCCCGCATCGATATCCCGCTATACTGCCGCCAGCATAAGCATGGCTGCACCGTCGCCAGCGACGGCGACGTCTTGCACTTTGATATCGTGGTGGGCGGCGCCTGACGCCCTCGCTTAGCGGCTCAGGCTCGGTCGCGGCTGCGGGAACGGCACATTGCCCACGGCGGCTGCGGGCAGGCCCGGCCGCAAATCGCCGCCAAGCGCGGCCTGATCGGCTGGCGCCGCAAACTGCGGCTCGTGCGCCGGACGGGGCCGTGGCAGGCTGACCCCGGTGACCAGACGCCCCAGGTCAGTTGCCACATAGGCCCGCGGCACCACCACATCATTGAGATAGCTAGGCTCGCCCTTGAGCCCCATCGGAAACGCCGCCTGTTGGGCCGCGACATAGGCCTTGGCCTGCTTGCCACAGATCATCGCGGTCATGTCGACCGGCGGCGACCCGGGATTGTCGGCCAGCGTCAGTACCGTCTGCCCGTTCGGCTGCGCCGATCCCGACAGCCCCTTGAGCACCAGTTCGGCCGCGCGCTCATTGCGCTCGCGCGCCGATGAGCCGCCCAGCACCACCGCCAACATGCGCCGCCCATTACGCTCGACGGTGACCACCATATTGAGGCCCGAGGCGCAGACATAGCCGGTCTTCATGCCCGTCGTGCCGGCGAAACTGGTCAGCAGCTCGTTGTTGGATTCCAGCTTGGCCTTGCCCAGCTGCACCACATCGGTGCCGAACATGGGCAGGTACTGCGGAAAGCTCTGCTGGATATAGAGCGCCAGCACCGCCAGGTCGCGTGCTGACGTATATTGGCCCGGATCATGCAACCCATTGGGATTAGTGAAATGGGTGGCATTTAGGCCCATTCGGCTAGCCACATCGTTCATCTTTGCCACAAAGCCGGCCTCGTCGCCTCCCACGGTCTCGGCGATGGCCATGGCCACGTCATTGGCCGATTTGACCAGCATGACATAAAGCGCATCCTTGAGCGTCAACCCACTACCCACCGGCAGGCCCGACTTGGATGGCGCCTGGGCAACAGCCTTCTTGGACAGCACGACCGGCGTATCGAGTGTCACTGTCCCCTTGGCGATCTCCTCGAATGCCACATAGGCCGTCATCATCTTGGTCAACGACGCCGGATGCCAGGGCTGCCCGGCGTCATCGGCATAGAGCACGGCCAGATTGTCCATATCCACCAGCAGCATCGGATTGGCGGCAACACTGCCCAGGCCTAGGCAGCTCAACACGATGGCGAGGACAATACGGCGAACGAGCAACAAGGGGCTGGCTCCGGCAGAAAAACGGGACGGGTGGGGAAACATCGGCCTCTCTTACCAGCGCCCGACCGCCGGCTCAAGGAAACCCCGCCCTGCTGACGGCCTTTTGAACTTTTCCGCTTCGTAATGATTTTTTGCCGCATTGTGGTGCATGGTGAACGAAATCTCATCGGGGCCCGATTTGCTCAACACGCGCCTAGTTCACCTCGCCACGCTGGCCGCACTCTCATCGGTGTCGGCCGGCGCGTCTGCCTGTGCCGATCTCACCATGGCGCCGGGTGGCATCGTCGTGCAGGTCACCGATGGCGATACCGTGGTCCTCAACGATGGGCGCATCATCCGCATGATCGGCACCCAGGCACCCAAACTCTCGCTCGGACGCGACGATGTCGCCGACTGGCCGCAGGCCGAAGAGTCAAAACAGGCGCTGACGGCCATGGTAATGTCCAAGCCGGTGCAGCTCGGTTTTGGCGGCGAGCGACGCGACCGGCATGGGCGAGTACTGGCCCATGTGTTTGTCGATACGCCCGAAGGCATGGTCTGGGCACAGCAGGCCATGGTCTCCACCGGTCTGGCCCGCGTCTACTCCTTTCCGGACAATCGCAAATGTCTCGATTTGTTGTTCGCCGCAGAAGGGCGGGCGCGCCTGTCCGGCCTTGGCATCTGGAGCGATCCCTATTACAGCATTCGAACGGCGGACATGCCTGCAGCCCTGCTCGACAGGGTGGGGCATTACGAACTTGTCGAAGGGCGAATTTTGCTGGCCGAGAGCCGGAGCGGGCGGGTCTATCTCAATTTTGGCCGGTCCTGGAAACAGGACTTTACGGCGGTGGTCGAGGCACCTGCCCTCCGGCTTTTCGCCGAGGCGGGCCTTGATCCTTTGGTGCTCGACGGCGCGTATGTGCGCATAAGAGGATGGGTGGATGATCGGGATGGTCCACGCATCGAAATAACCCATCCCGAACAGATCGAGGTTCTGGCAACACGATGATGGCCACCGGGATTATTGCCAAGGGTTTGCGCAGCGCAATGCTCGCGGTGTCGATATCAGCGCTGTCGGCCTGTACGACGCTGCCCGGGTCCAACATTGCCATCAGCCAGACCGGCGATCGGCCGGCGCCCACTGTTGTTACACAGGGCACCGACGATGCCTCAGTCGGCAGTCGCGAACATCCGCGCATCGTTGCCGCCTATGGTGGCGTTTATTCCGATCGCCCGGCCGAGATCATGGTCGCCCGCATCGTCGGTCGCCTGCTGGCAGCTGCTGACCAGCCCAATGCCCAGTTCCAGGTCACCATTCTGGACACCTCCGAAGTCAACGCCTTCGCCCTGCCCGGCGGCTATATCTATGTGACACGTGGCATTCTGGCATTGGCCAGCGACACCAGCGAACTCGCGGCCGTTCTAGCCCACGAAATCGCCCACGTGACCCTGCGGCACGCCCGCGCGCGCACGGACCGCACCCGAACCACCGAGATCGTTGATCGTGTCATCACCGGCGTCTTTGGCGGCGACACCTCCACCGACGCCACTGCCAACCGCACCCGCCAGTCCATGGCGACCTTTGGCCAGCAGCAGGAGCTCGAAGCAGACCGCGAAGGCATCAAATATGCCGGCAAGGCCGGCTATGACCCGCAGGCCGCCGCGCGCTTCCTCAGCGTCATGAGCCGCTTTGCCACCTTCTCGGCCGGTTCGGGCAACAACCAGGAAGGGTTCCTGTCGTCCCACCCCTCAACGCCTGCCCGCATCCAGAAGGCCATCGAGACGGCGACGTCCATGTTTGGTCAGGGTGACATGGGTGAAGTGGACCGTGACGGATATCTGGCGTCCATCTCCGGCCTGACGTTTGGCGACAGCCCGGCACAGGGCTCCATCATTGGCCGCCGCTTCATCAACCCCGGTGCCAAGTTCACCTTCACCGTGCCGGCGGGCTATACATTGCAAAGCGCTCAAAGTGCCGTGGTCGGTGTTGCCGGCGATGGCGAGGCGGTGCGCTTTGACAGTGCGGACGTGCAGGCCAATGTCAGCCTGACCGACTATCTCAAGTCCGGCTGGATCGCCGGTCTCAAGGCCGAAAGCGTCACCAGCAAGACCGTCAATGGCATGGAAATGGCCAGTGGCCTGGCCCAGACCGACCAGTGGTTCTTCCGCGTCTCGGTGATGCGTCTCAACGGCCAGGTCTATCGCTTTATCTTTGCGGCGAAATCGGACAGCGCCCGGTTTGCCCAAGGCGCCGAGGCGACCGTGGCCAGTTTCCGCCCCACTACATCGGCCGATATGAACGACATCCGCAAGGTAGCCGTCACCATCGTCACGGCACGCTCCGGCGACACCGCCGATTCCCTGGCCAAACGGATGGCCTCGCTCAGCCGTGGCACCGAACTTTTCTATATCATCAACGACCTCTTCCCCGGCGATCCCGTGATGCCAGGAGAGAAGTACAAGCTCGTCGCGCTGCAGTAGCGCGCCGGGCAGCCTAGTTGATGCTATTGGTCTGATTGGACATGGCTTCGGCTATGCCCGAGTTGAACAGGCCGGTAACGCTGTTCCCAAGCGCTGCAAATGTGCCAATGATGGCGATGCCGATCAGCATGCCGAGCAGGGCGTATTCAATCGCCGTAGCGCCCTCTTGGGCAAACCAGAAGGCTTTGATTGCGGCTTTCAATATAGGCTCCCGAAGTTCCGTATCTCTATTCTAGAGCAGATCGCACAAGGCCGCGATCAGCGGTTCATCGGCCGGCGGCATTGCATAGTCACGCAGGAGCGGTGGCCGCACCCATTTGAGCGCGGCGTGTTCGCGGTTTTGCGGCGCCCCCTGCCACTTCCGACACACATAAAGTGGCATCAACAGGTGAAAACTCTCGTAAGAGTGACTGGCGAATGAGAGCGGCGCCAGGCAGGCCGCCTGCGTCTGGATCCCCAGTTCTTCCTCGAGTTCACGCATCAGCGCCGCTTCGGGGCTCTCGCCTGGCTCAACCTTCCCACCGGGAAACTCCCACAGGCCCGCCAGCGACTTTCCCTCAGGCCGCTGGGCGATGAGCACCCGACGGTCCGCATCCACCAGGGCACAGGCCACCACCAGCAACAAGGATTTGGTCATGCAGTCTCCGGCGAACGATAGTGATAGTCGTACTGGTGTTGATAGCCGAGCCCGCGATACAGCGCCTGCGCCCCACTATTGTCCGCCTGCACGTTGAGGGCGGCAAGGCGCGCACCTGCAGACTGCCCCCAGGCCAGCCCCGTCCGCATCATGGCAGAGCCATAGCCTTTGCGCCGCTGGCTGGCATCTGTGACCACATTGCCCGCCACCACGATCTGGTCGGCTATCGTCATGATCGCCGACGCGACCGCGGCCCCGCTTTCATCGTAAAGCACGATGCCACGTGCCGGCGCTTCGAGTGCGCCGAGCAGGGCAGTCAGCCCATCCATGCGTCTGTCGTCATAGCGCGCGAGTTGGCGCTGCACGGCCAGAAACTGCGGATCGAGCGCGTCATGGTCTTTCCCGCGCCGGTCGGGCTCAATCGAACCCAACGCCATGGCATAGTGGTAACTGTCGTCATAGCGCAGCCAGCCCATCGCCTCGAGCGCAGCCAGCGTGCGCGGCCCGGTGAGCGGCGTTACTCGAAACACCGGCGTCAGGCCTCGGGCCGAAAACCAGTCTGCCGCCGCAACAATACGCTGCTCGGCATTGTCATCATCGGCGGGGTCAAGGCACTGCACCGAATTGGCGCGCTTGGTGTAACCATTGGCGGCACGGCGCACCCAGGCGCCGTCCCACTCCACCTCGATGCCCGGCCAGGCTGCCAGCCCGCTCCGCTCAAAAAAGTCGGCACCCGGCAGGCTCATGTCAGCTCCGATAATCGCCATTGATGGTGATGTAACCATGCGTAAGATCGCAGGTATAAACCGTGGCGCGGCCATCTCCCAGCCCCAGGCTCACCGTCAGCTCAAGGTCCTGCCCCTTCATATAGGCTGATGTCGCGGCCTCATCATAGATCGGGGCGCGCTCGCCATCCTTGGCCACCAGCAGGTCACCAAAACGGATCGAGAGCTTGTCGCGGTCCGCCGGCTCGCCGGCCTTGCCCACGGCCATGACAACGCGTCCCCAATTGGCGTCTTCGCCGGCAATGGCGGTTTTGACAAGCGGCGAATCCGCAATCGACTTGGCGATACGGAAAGCGCTGGCGTCGCTGGTAGCGCCCTCGACATGAATGGAAACCTGCTTGGTCGCGCCTTCGCCATCGCGCACCACCTGGATGGCCAGATCGAACAGCACATCGCGCAGCGCTTCGCCGAAAATCTCGGCGCGCGGGTCCTCAAGACTGGTGATCGGCTCCACATCGGCCGCGCCGGTCGCAAAAGCCAGCAGCGTATCGGATGTGGAGGTATCGCTGTCGACTGTGATGGCGTTGAAACTGGTCTGCACATGCCGACCCAGGAGGGCCTGCAGCACCGGCGCCGCAATCGGCATGTCGGTCACCACAAAGCTCAGCATGGTCGCCATGTCGGGCGCGATCATGCCGCTGCCCTTGGCAATGCCGTTGATCCTGACCTCGACCCCATCGATCTCAAGGGTCGCCCCATTGAGTTTGGGAAAGGTGTCCGTCGTCATGATGGCCTTGGCCGGGTCCATCCAGGGACCATCCCCCAACCGGCCTGCCATGGTGTCCAGCACACCAGCAAATTTGCCTGCATCAAGCGGCTCGCCGATGACGCCAGTCGACGCCAGAAAAATCTCGGACCGTGCACAGCCCAGAGCCTTGGCGGCATAGTCAGCCGTCAGCTCGACGCTCGCCTGCCCCTTGGCGCCGGTGAAGGCATTGGCATTGCCCGAATTGACCACCAGCCCGCGCGCGACGCCACCCGGCAGATTGGCCTTGCACCAATCAACCGCCGCCGACGAGCATTTCGACTTGGTCACCACGCCCGCGACAGTCGTGCCGGCATCAAATGCCATCAGCAGAACGTCGGTGCGGTTCTTGTACTTGATGCCGGCCTCAGCCGTGGCAAAGCGCACGCCGGCGATCGACGGCAGTTCCGGATAGGATGTGGGAGCGAGCGGTGAAACCGGATGGGCCATGGATGGCAAGCCTTGCTGGAACGGGAACCTGCGCCCGGTTTGCCCCAAAGATGCGGCAATCGCAAGACACTGCGCATTTCAGCCAACAGGCATAGAGTCCGGGGGCACTCGGCCCCCGGACAAAGTCAAAACTACTGCGCGGTCGGCGTTGCCGCCTCGGCCGCCGCATCGGTCTCGGTCTGCGACGCCACGGCGGCTGCCAGCGCGGGATCGGGGATGTCGATCGCTACCCCCTCCATCAGCTTGGCGACGGTGCTATCGAAGGTCGTCATCATCAGCTGCTGCTGCAGCTGGGCGGCGACCTGCTCGAACGCCGGTGGCGATGACTCTCGCTTTTCTTCAAGCCGGATCACATGCCAGCCGAACTGGGACTGCACCGGGTCGGAGATCTGGCCCACATCGGTCAGCGCAAAGGCCGCGGCCTCAAACGGCGCAACCATCATGCCCTTGCTGAAAAAGCCGAGGTCGCCGCCATTGGCCGCGCCCGGATCAATCGACTTTTCCTTGGCCAGCGCAACAAAATCGGCACCGCCATCGAGCTGCGCCTTGATCGCCTTGGCTTCTTCTTCGGTGGCAACCAGAATGTGGCTGGCGCGCACTTCGGGCTGCGGCACGAAGTCGGCAACGAATTTGTCATAGGCGGCACGCACCGACTGCTCGGTCACGGCCGTCGCAATGGTGTCGGCGAAATAGGCCCGACGCAGCGAGCGCTCCTTGAGATACTGCAGGCGCTGCGCGAACAGCGGCGTATCAGCCATGCCGGCGTCGGCACCGGCCTTGGCCATTACCTTCATGTCGATCAGCACGCGTACCAGGAATGGCTTACGCTGTTCTGCGGGCATCTGCTGCAGTTCCTGCACCAGGTCTTCTGCCGCAAAGCTCAGCTCGGCCTCGGTAATGGGCTCACCGCCAACGGTGGCGACCACGGCGTCGAGCGACACCGGCGCAGCAGCAGCGGCATCAGGCGCCGCCGGGGCAGCATCCTGGGAAAAGGCCGGCGTCAGCGCGCTGGCGGCAAGCAGGACGAGGACCAGGCTCGCGCTACGGGCGAGACGCAGGGGGGAAAACATCATGAGGTCGGTCTCCTTGGCCGGCGCAAAAATCAGGGTGTCGGACAAATTTTGGTGGCACTCCTGTGCCATGGCTGTGCGTCTGGCGGGCCAAAATGGCAAGGGGGCAAATGCACCGCGCCGCACTTCGTGAGCGAGCAGACGGCCCAAACCCCCGCTTTTGTGCGGTTTCCCGCCAGCCTGCGGGAGGTGTGACCCATTTTGGCGACGTTGACAAGACAAGGGGGCGCTCTTACATCTCACGCGCTTTTCCGTCGCTCGGCGGGAATACAGAAATCCAAAGCCTGAAAGGCTTTCTCATCGCGCCACGAGGCCTGGCCGGGCCGATCAGAACGACTTTCACCGCGCCACGATGAGTCATCGAAGGACCTTGCATATGGCACTAGCTTCGCTCGCCCGGCGGATATTCGGGTCTCCATCCGACCGTCACGTCAAGCGCTATCAGGGCAAGGTGGCCGCCATCAATGCGCTGGAGCCTGAACTGGAAAAGCTCAGCGACGATGCGCTGCGCGCCCGCACCGCTGAGTTTCGCGCCCAACTCGAAAAAGGCGTCGATCTCGATGATTTGATCGTGCCCGCCTTTGCCACCGTGCGCGAGGCCGCCAAGCGCGTGCTGGGCATGCGCCACTTCGATGTGCAGCTGATCGGCGGCATGGTGATGAACGAGCGCGGCATCGCCGAGATGCGCACCGGTGAAGGCAAGACGCTGGTGGCGACCCTGCCGATGTATCTCAATGCCCTGCCCGGCAAGGGCGCGCATCTAGTCACCGTCAACGACTATCTGGTCAAGCGCGACGCCAGCTGGATGGGGCAAATCTACAATTTCCTCGGCCTGACCACCGGCACGGTCGTGCATGGCATGACCGATCCCGAGCGCCAGCAGGCCTATGCCGCCGATATCACCTACGGCACCAACAATGAGTTGGGCTTTGACTATCTGCGCGACAACATGAAATACACCCGCGCCCAGATGGTGCAGCGGGGCCATGCCTTCGCCATCGTGGACGAAGTCGACTCCATTCTGATCGACGAAGCGCGCACGCCGCTGATCATTTCGGGCCCATCCGAAGATCGCTCTACGCTCTACACCACGCTCGACAATCTGATGTCGATCATTGAAGAGGGCGATTTCGAGCACGACGAAAAGCAGCGGGCCGCGACCTTTACCGATGCCGGCATTGAAAAGCTCGAAGCCCGCCTCGCGGCCGATGGCCTGCTCAAGACCGGCTCGCTCTATGATCTGGAAAACGTCGCCCTGGTGCACCACGCCAATTCGGCGCTGCGGGCCCACAAGCTGTTCCGCAAGGACAAGGACTACATCGTCCGAAACGATGAAGTGGTGATCATCGACGAGTTCAGCGGCCGCATGATACCTGGCCGTCGCTATTCGGAAGGCCTGCACCAGGCTCTCGAGGCCAAGGAACACGTCAAGATCCAGCCCGAGAACCAGACCCTGGCCTCGATCACCTTCCAGAACTATTTCCGCCTCTACAAGAAGCTCGCCGGCATGACAGGTACGGCGCTGAC
>JAHJOS010000428.1 GCA_018820005.1 Alphaproteobacteria bacterium
CCGGCGCCGGCCGAGGCGGCACCCCTGGATGCCCCCGCACCGGCGGAAACGCCCGCGCAGTAGCGCGAGCTGACCGACCAGTCACAATAAAGCCGGCGCAGGTGACTGCGCCGGCTTTTCTGTATCTGCCGGTTGGCGACATCAGCGGGCGGTCACCTGCAACGGCAAGACCGCAGCGCTGCAAACCAGGTCAGGTCAGGTCGGGCTTTGCGATTCGATAGAGCACGTGGGACCGCAGGGGATTGCCCATCGGCACATTGGGATGCTCGAAATCGGCTGCCAGGTCACGGTGCATGCCCAGTTTTTCCATCACGCGCTGGCTGGGCCGGTTGATCTCAGCCGTGAATGCCGTGATTTCGTCGTGGCCGAGCACGTCGAAGGCATGGGCCAAAGACGCGCGAGCCGCCTCGGGGGCATAGCCTTGGCCCCAGAATTGTTGTCCCAGCAGCCAGCCGATTTCGACGCGCGGCGATGTGGGGATGGCGAAAGCTATATTGGCTGTGCCGGTCAGGCCGAGCAGCGCGCCGTCGGACTTGCGTTCGACGGCCATGAAATGGGCGGTACCGGCGGCATAGCCCGCGATCATCTTGTCGATCCATGCATCGGCTTCTGCGCGGCTGCGGGTGGCAGGATAGTACCGCATGACATGTGGATCGCCCACGATGGCGGCAAAGGCGGGCCGATCGCCATCCTGCCATTGTCGCAGGATCAGTCGCTCGGTCTCGATCCTCATCGCACGATGTCTTCTTCGGTATAGCCCTGCAGATAGAGCAGGGCCGTCAGGTCGCCGTGGTCGATGCGGATACCAGCCTCCGCCGCGACGGCGGGCTTGGCATGCAGCGCCACGCCAAAGCCGGCCACGCGGATCATGTCGAGGTCATTGGCGCCATCGCCCACGGCCATGGTGCGGCTCAGCGGCAGATTGCGTTCAGCGGCCAGGGCCTCGAGGCGCTGCCGCTTGGTGCTCTTGTCGACGATGGGCTTGGTGACGGTGCCGGTCAGCCGGTCACCGTCGAACTCAAGGACATTGGCGATGGCCTCGTCAAAGCCAATGCGCTTGGCGAAGAAGTCGGCGAAATAGGTAAAGCCACCCGAGACCAGGGCGGTATAGGCGCCATAGGCTTTCATGGTCTGGATCAACGCACGGCCGCCGGCTGCCAGCGTGATCTGCTCGCGGCGCACTTCTTCGATCACCTTGCGCTCGAGCCCCTTGAGCAGGGCGACGCGGGTATCGAGGGCCGCCTCGAAATCGAGCTCGCCGCGCATGGCGCGGTCGGTGATATCGGCGACCTGTTCCTTGATGCCCAGGGCGGCGGCCAGCTCGTCGATGCACTCCTGGTTGATCATGGTGGAATCCATGTCGGCCACCAGCACCGGCTTGCGGCGGCCTTCGGTGGGCACCAGGGCCGCATCGACGCGGCGCGCGCCGATGACCTCGCGGGCCAGGGCCAGCGCGTCGGTTGACTTCGGCTCGATGATCTCGCAGGCAATGGAGTGGTTAAGCCAGTTGAGCTCACCCCCGGTTTGCTCTACCACCGCCGCGGCCAGCGCAGGGTCGAGTTCTGAATCGATGGGATTGGCGATGAGGCAAAGAACCGGCATGTGGTCTACTCGGGGAGGAAAAGGGTGAAAGGCCGCAGGCGCGCCGTTCTGATAGCGGGTCCGACTGCCAGCGGCAAGTCGGCACTGGCGCTCGAGATGGCGCGGGCGCAGGGCGGCGTGATCGTCAACGCCGATTCCATGCAGGTCTATGACACGCTTTCGGTCGTCACAGCCCGTCCGGGCGCCGATGAACTGGCGCAGGCCGAGCATCGTCTTTACGGCAGCGTGCCCGCCGCAACGCGCTATTCCACCGGGCAATGGCTGGCCGATGTGTCCGAGGTGATCGCAACCAGCGGCGATGCCCCCCTGCTGTTCGTGGGCGGCACCGGGCTCTATTTCGATGCGCTGCTCAATGGCTTTGCCGATATTCCCGAGGTGCCTGCGGCTATCACAGCGCAAGTGCAGGCCGAGATTGGCGGTCTGGATGCCGATCAGCGGCTCAAGCTGCTGCAGCACGAAGACCCGTTGGCCGCCGAGCGCCTCAAAATCGTCGATCCACAACGGCTGATCCGCGCCATCGCGGTCAAGCGCGCGACGGGGCGGGCCCTGTCGAGCTTTCAGGATGACAAGCAGTCTGGCGTGCTCGGCGATTTCGATGTCGAGCGCCTGGTGCTGGACCCCGACCGCGACGTGCTGCGTCAGCGCATTGCGCGGCGCTTTGCGGCCATGTTCAGTGGCGGCGCCGTGGCAGAAGTCGAGGCGTTGCGCGCGCTCGATCTTGATCCCGCCCTGCCGGTGGCCAAGGCCATTGGCGTGCGCGAGATCTCCGACTGGCTCGATGGCCGCATCGATGCCGATGAGGCGGTGACGCTGTCCACTATCGCCACCCATCAATATGCCAAGCGGCAGCGCACCTGGTTTCGCAACCGCTTTGGCGACTGGCCTCGCCGGGGGCTGGTCTAGCTGGCCATCCGCATCAGCCCCAGCCGCTCGCGCAGGGCAAAGCGAATGACCAGCACGATGGCGACGGCCAAGAGCCCCGATGCCAGCCCGATCCAGATGCCAACGCCACGCCAGCCCACCACGAACCCCAGCCAATAGCCGATCGGCAGCCCGATGAGCCAATAGCCCACGATGGCCGTTATCATGGGAATCTTGGTGTCGCTGAGCCCGCGCAGGGCGTGGGCGGCCACCACCTGGGCGCCGTCGGCAATCTGGAAGATACCGGCAACCACCAGATAGGTGGCCGCCAGCCCCAGAGCATTGGCATTGGCGGGCACGCGCGGATCAAGAAACAGCGCGGCGATCTGCGGGCCCAGGCTCAGGATCAGCACGCAGGTCATGATCATGAAGCCCACGCCGAGCGCGAGGCCAGTCCAGCCTGCCTTGCGCACGCCCTCGGGGTCGCGCCGGCCATAGGCAATGCCGACACGTACCGTGGCGGCAATTCCCAGGCCGAGCGGCACCATGAAGGCCATCGATGCGGTCTGTAGGGCCACAGCATGGGCGGCCACTTCGTTGGTGCCCAACAGGCCCATCAGCAGGGCAGCGGCGGTGAACAGGCTCACTTCAGCCAGCACGGTCAGGCCGATCGGGGTGCCGATGGCAAAGATCTGGCGGAAGCGGACCCAGTCCGGCTTCCAGAACCGGATCAGGATATGAAAGCGGCGGAAGCGACGGTGGGTCAGCACAAACCCCAGCATGGCCGCGAACATCAGCAGATTGGTCAGAACGGTCGCCACCGCCGAGCCGCGCAGCTCGAGGCGCGGAAAGCCGAAATGGCCAAAGATCAGCAGGTAGTTGACCCCCGCGTTGAACACCACGCCTACCACGGTAATCACCAGGATGATGCGGGTGGAATCAAAGGCGGACAGCAGCGAGCGCAATGCCACCATGCCCATGGCCGGGTAGAGCATCCAGACGGCCGTGTGAATATAGCCCTCGGCCAGTCGGGTCGCGTCGGGGTCCTGACCAAGCGCGGTGAAAATGGCCCCGACTTGCCACAGCAGCGGAACAAGCAGTGTTGAAATGACGATGGCCGCCCACATGCCCTGGCGCACCACGCGCCGTACCGCCTTGATATCGCGGGCGCCACGCGCCTGCGCCACCAGGGGCGCCACAGCGCCCACGATGCCGAAGCCGCCCACGAGGAAGGGCATCAAAAAGGTCGACGCCAGCGTGCCGGCGGCCAGATATTGCGGTCCCAGCCAGCCCGTCATGATGACATCGGTGGTGGTCAACGCATTTTGCGCCAATTGGGCAATCACCAGCGGCCAGGCCAGCACCAGGGTGGCGCGCAGTTCCGCGCCCCAGCTCAATAGGGGGTTGCCCGGCCGCATGGGCTCAGGCGACACAACCGTTACTTGCTCACTCATCTTGAAATGTCCTACTCGCAACAGATGCTCTAGCCTGATCCGCCCGCGGGCGGAAGGCTTGCGGGCACAGTGGTTTGGCGACGGGGACTGGTGATGAACACGACAATGACGACGGCGCAGCGGGTCACCCTGCTGTTGGCCGGACTGATCGGTGCGGCGGGCGTGATGGCGGCGGCTGGTGCCTCGCATGGCGGCGAATCGCGCAATCTGTCGGCCATCGCCAGCGTTTGCCTGGCGCATGGGCCGGCGCTTTTGGCCCTGGCGCTGATGGCGCACGGCGCCTTGCTGACGCGCGCCGGATTGCTGCTGGCGATTGGTACGGCGATCTTTGCGGCAGACCTGGGCGTGCGCGAAGCACTGGGCCACGGCCTGTTTCCGCTGGCGGCGCCTATCGGGGGCGGGGCCATGATTATTGCGTGGTTGTTGCTGGCATTTGCGGCAATTGTGGCCGGCCGCCATAAATCCGGCTCTTTCTAGCGTGAAGTGATTTGTTAATAAACATGCAGTGGGGCAGTGTGCCCGAACTGTTCAACGGGAGTACCACCATGCATAAGATCCTCATTCTCGCCGCCACTGTTCTTTCCCTGGCCGCTTGCACCACCACCCAGCAGGGCGCTGCCGTGGGTGCTGGCGCAGGTGCTATCGTTGGCGCTGCCGCCGGCGGCACCATTCTGAGCACTGCCGTTGGTGCAGGCGTTGGTGGCGTGGTCGGCGCTGCTGCCGGCAGCATGGTTGGCCGTGTCGATGGCAACAGCAATGTCTGCGTCTACCAGCGTCGCGATGGCAGCCAGTACCGCGATACCTGCCCGCGCGGCTGATTGTGGCCGGTTGGCATGATTGCATGCCGATACAGTCCCTGAATTGACATGCACCCGGCCCGGAGAATTCTCCTGGCTGGGTGTTTTGTTTTGCCCCGCAAATAGTCTTGAATTTCTGGCGGATAGCCGCCATATTTTAGGTCTACGACACTGTCTCGCGCTATCTGAACGACCGGTCCAACCGGAAACTTGGCTATCTCCTGATCTGTGAATCGTTAGGCCGGACCCGCGTTGGGTTCGATTTCAACCGTTAGCCGCTGCAGCGGCACCACTTCGTGAGGACTGAGTTCCATGGCTGCCATCACCGGTACCGTCAAATTCTTCAACACCACCAAGGGCTTCGGCTTCATCTCGCCCGAGAGCGGCGGGAAGGATGCCTTCGTGCATATCTCTGCGGTTCAGCGTTCAGGCCTGCAGGGCCTCTATGAAGGCGACAAGGTAACCTACGAGCTCGAGACCGGCCGCGACGGCAAGGAGTCTGCAACCAATCTGACGCTGCTGAGCTAAGCTCTGCACCGTTTCGGTTGCGCGTATTCGAAGGGCCCCACGGGGCCCTTTTTTGTTGTTTGGCGGTGGAGCGCCCGCATCGACAGGGACGGGCGATCCGTGCATGGTTTGCGCAGCTGACCAAGGAGTCGCCTGCACTGATGATGCGCGAATTTCTCAAGAACTGGAGCCCGACGGTCGATACGATCGCGGGCGTGCGTCAGGCTGGTGCCTTGCCCTATTCGATCGTGGATGGCCGGATAGTCTTTCTGCTGATTACCTCACGGCGTACCGGGCGCTGGATCTTCCCCAAGGGGGCCATTGAGCCCGACATGACGGCGCCTGAAAGCGCGGCGCTTGAGGCGCTCGAGGAGGCTGGCGTGACCGGGCAGATTGATCCCGCGCCCATCGGCAGCTATCGCACCGGCACGGGCCTTAATGGTTCGGCACTGGTGGATGTCGATCTCTATCCGCTGCTGGTGGAAAGCCAGCTCGACGTCTGGAAGGAAATGGGCCAGCGCCTGCGCCACTGGGCGGTTTTGCCCGAGGCACGGCGGCTGCTGGCCGATCCGGCGCTGGGCAAGCTGGTCGTGTCGTTGCACAACCGGATCGTGCCAGCCTAGAGCGCTTCCAGCAAAAGTAGACACCGGTTTTGCGGTTCGGCAACCTGACCAAACAAGACACTGGAGTGATGTCGCCGATTCAAAGAAGCGGTGAAATGCTCTAGCGTACCAGCAGTCCCAGCACCGCAAACAACGCTGCCGACAGGGCAGCCGATGCGGGCACCGTGATCACCCAGGCTGCCGCGATGCCCAGCACGTGCTGACGCCGCACCAGCAGGCGCCGCTCACGCTTGCGCTCCATGGACAATGCCGCCTCGGGCGTGGCGTTGAGCATGGCTGGGTCGAGATATTTGGCGTGGATCGGCACCGAGGTCTGCTTGAGATCGCGCTGGGAATGAAATTCGCGCAGAAAGCCGACACCGAAAATGGCCCCAACCGCGATATGGGTCGATGACACGGGTAGGCCCATGGCCGATGCGGCCAACACGGTTACGGCCGCAGACAGCGCCACGCAAAACGCCCGCACTTCATTGAGCTTGGTGATCTGCTCGCCCACGGTGCGGATCAGGCGGGGGCCGAACAGCGCCAGCCCCAGCGAAATGCCGACGCCGCCGATCAGCAGCACCCATAGCGGCAGGGCGATGCCGGCCGCCTCCATATGGCCGGTCTGGACCGTCAGCACGATGGCGGCAAAGGGGCCGATGGCATTGGCGACGTCATTGGCGCCATGGGCAAACGAGAGCAGCGCCGCCGCCACGATCAGGGGCAGGCGGAACAGCTTGGCAATATGCTTCTTGCGGTTCTCGATATGCATGGATTGGAACCGCACCATGGGCATGGCGACGATCCAGCCGACGATGGTCATGGCGATGCCAAGGCTGACCACGGTGGGCAGAGTGGGCTTCCACACCCGGCTCAGACCCTTGGTGGCCAGATACATGGTGAAGACGCCCGTCATCAGCGCCACGAAAACCGGTACCCAGCGGCGCGCCGCCGAGATCTTGTCGACGCGGGTGGTGATGGTGTGGCGGATGATGTCGAGCAGGATAGCCGCGAAGATGCCGCCCAGTACCGGCGAAATTACCCAGCTGGCGGCGATGGTGCC
>JAHJOS010000429.1 GCA_018820005.1 Alphaproteobacteria bacterium
AGAGGCTAACCAGCTAGTACAGCTGTGTCAAATATGAGATTACTTGGCCCATTCATGTAGTAACAAAGAATAAATGTGCAATCTTGTTTCACTGCGTCCTGAAACATGATTGGCGTTTTTGACGAATTGCCTTTGCTGTTGTTGATATGGCTTCGTACGGGATCTGAAAGCAAGAAAAAATAAATTGCCACGCCATATCTATGTCATGAAATCGCCTGATTTCCGCTGGCTTGCGGCAATGCGGGCGGTGTTTCAGGGTGATGCAACTAGACTTGGCGCGGCGCCGAGACCGTGTCCGAGCGCGACGGGGCAAGGTTGAGCGATGGGGATCGCGATGGCCGTTTGAGGCCACAAAACGGGCAAAACCCTTGCATCGCGCGGCTGGGCCGTGCAGAAAGTGCGCAGTCAAATCGGACCCGGTGCAAATCCGGGTGGCTCTTCCGGCCGCCAATCCGCCGGACACTCCAGTGAACGCAATCATGGTCGACCGCATGCCACACCGGCATTGCCGCGCCAGTACGTCTGGAATTTTTGCATGAATTTTATCGAAACTGTTCGTCGTGACTGGCTGGGCAATGTGCGCGGCGATGTATTGGCCGGCATTGTCGTCGCCCTGGCCCTGATCCCCGAGGCCATTGGCTTTTCGATCATTGCGGGCGTTGATCCCAAGGTGGGGCTCTATGCCTCGTTCATGATCGCCATGATCATATCGGTGACCGGTGGTCGTCCGGCAATGATCTCGGCGGCGACAGCCGCCACGGCGGTGCTGATGGGCTCGCTGGTGCGCGAGCATGGGCTGGACTATCTGCTGGCCGCGACCATTCTGGCGGGTGTGATCCAGGTCGTCGCGGGCTATGCGCGGGTTGGCTATATCATGCGCTTTGTGTCGCGCTCGGTGATGACGGGCTTTGTCAATGCGCTGGCGATCCTGATCTTTATGGCGCAGCTGCCCGAGCTGACCAATGTGTCGTGGGAAACCTACGCCATGATCGCGGGCGGCCTCGCGATTATCTATCTGTTCCCGTGGGTGACGCGGGTTATTCCCTCGCCGCTGGTGTGCATCATCGTGCTCAGCGTGATCTCGATTGCGCTGCATGTGGATGTGCGCTCGATGGGTGATCCGGGCGAATTGCCGACAACGCTGCCAAACTTCCTGTTGCCCAATGTGCCGTTCACGCTGGAAACGCTGTGGATCATCCTGCCCTATTCGATCGGGGTTGCAGCGGTGGGACTGCTGGAAAGCCTGCTGACAGCATCGATCGTGGATCAGATGACCGATACCGGCAGTGACAAGAACCGGGAATCGATCGGGCAGGGCATTGCCAATTTCGTCACTGGCTTTTTCGGTGGCATGGCAGGCTGCGCCATGATCGGGCAATCGGTGATCAATGTGCGCTCGGGCGGACGCGGGCGGTTGTCGACCCTTACCGCGGGGGCGTTCCTGCTGTTCCTGCTGGTGGTGCTGGGCGACATCGTGGGGTTGATCCCCATGCCGGCGCTGGTGGCGATCATGATCATGGTATCGATCGGCACGTTCAACTGGGGATCGCTCAATGACCTGCGCAAACATCCGCGCCGCTCGAGCATCGTGATGCTGGCAACCGTGATCACGGTGGTCGGCACGCATAATCTGGCATTGGGTGTCGGCGTGGGCGTGCTGTTGTCAGGGATATTCTTTGCCTGGAAGGTGGCGCAGATTTTCCGCGTTACCTCAGTGCTGACGGCTGACGGACGTGAGCGCGACTATGTGGTGGAGGGGCAATTGTTCTTTGCCTCGGCCGAGGATTTCCTCAAGGCCATGGATTTCCGCGAGACGCTGGAGCGGGTGCGCATCGACGTGACCAATGCCCATATCTGGGATCTCACAGGCGTCAATGCGGTCGATACGGCGGTGCTGAAATTCCGCCGGGCTGGTGCGGTGGTGGAACTGGTGGGGATGAACCAGGCCAGTGCCACGATCATGGATCGGCTGGCCGAGCATGATCAGCCGGGGGCCATGGAACGCATGCTTGGGCACTAAGGCCTGTTCAGAGCAAGGTGGCGGCGCGGGCGTCGTCCAGTTCGATGAGCTGGATGACGGCCGTTTCGGCTTCAGCGCCGTCACCCGCCTCGATCGCCTTGACCAGTGCGGTATGCGCTGCAAATCCGGCGGAGAAATAGGCGGTGCCGACTGCGGTTTCCGTCAGAGACTTGAGGGCCAGGGCCAGGGTCAGCTCGACGATGCCGGTGACTGAGCGCAGCAGGGCATTGCCTGAACTTTCGGCTATGGCGCGGTGGATTTCGAGCCCCGACAGGCCATGGGCTTCCACATTGCCCTCGGCCAGCTCCATCTGGTGCAGCCAATATTTCATCAGGCGGACGTTTTCGGCTGTGCGGCGTTCGCTTGCGAGGCGCACGGCGCGGGTTTCGAGCGCCCGGCGGGTATCGAACAGGCTTTCGTAAAAGCGCCGGTCGGGCTTGGCATAGAAATGCCAGGACAGCACCTGGGGATCAAAAAAGCTCAGCGGCTGGTGGGCGAAACGCGGGTGCCGACCTTGGGGCGAGCCTCGACCATGCCCTTGGCCTCAAGCGTCTTGAGCGCCTCGCGCAGCACGGTGCGCGAGACGCCATAGGTCTCCATCATGACCGCATCGCTGGCCAGGATGGAGCCGACCGGAAACAGACCCGTGACGATGCCATGCCCGATCTCGTTGATGACGAAGGTATGGTAATTTCGCGCAGCGGGTCGCCCGGATAGCGAGCGAATAAGGCTGCCTGCTTCGATCATGCTAGACTTTCTCGGGCGACTTCTCTGCGGGGGCGGAGGCGGCAAATATGACGCGCTGCAGCACGATGAACAAGAACAGCAATACGCCGATCACGATCTTGGTCCACCAGCTCGACAGCGTGCCATCAAAGATGATGTAGGTCTGCACCAGACCCAGCAGCATGACGCCGACAAAGGTGCCCAGCACAAAGCCATAGCCGCCGGTGAGCAGGGTGCCGCCGATGACCACTGCGCTGATCGCATCAAGCTCGACCCCCACTGCCGCCAGCGGATAGCCAGCGGAGGTGTAGAGCGAAAACACTATGCCTGCCAAGGCTGCCAGCACACTTGAGAGCATATAGATCTGTACGGTCGTGCGGGCCACGGGCACGCCCATCAGCGATGCCGAAACAGAATTTCCGCCCAGCGCATAGACATAGGACCCGAATTTGGTGCGGTGGGCCAGCAGGGCGCCGCCCAGGAAGACCGCGATCATCACCATGCCGATAAAACTGAGCCTGCCGCCGCCGGGCAGGCGGATCATCAGATCGCCCAGGGTGGCGTAGAATTCGTGTTTGATGGGCACAGAATCCTGGGTGATGATGGAAGCGCCGCCGCGGGCCAGGAACATGCCGGCCAGGGTGACGATGAAGGAAGGCACCTGCAGATAGTGAATGGTGAAACCCATTGCGGCGCCGAACAGGGCAGCGACGCCCAGCGCGATGGCAAAGGCGGCCAGGGGATGGAAACCGAGCCAGCTGGTGAGCACGGCGATCAGCACGCCGGTGAAGCCGATGACGGCGCCGACCGACAGATCTATGCCGCCCGAGATGATGACAAAGGTCATGCCCACGGCCGCGATGCCCAAAAAGGCATTGTCGGTGAGGAAATTGCCCAGCACGCGGGTCGAGAGCATATTGGGGAACTGCAGCACCGCCACAGCATAGGCGATGACGAAGATGACGGCGGTGGCCGCCAGGGGGCGCAGACTGCGTTTCATGACGAGGCCGTCTTGTTGGGAGCCGCCGGACGGCGCTTGAACGGCAGGGCCGCAAAGGGTGACTGGAGCAGCAGGATCAGGATGATCATGCCGGCCTTGACCACCAGGTTGAACTCGGGCGGGAAGCCGGAGACCAGGATGCCGGTGTTCATGGCCTGGATGATGAGCGCACCCACCACGGCCATGGGGATGGAGAACCTGCCCCCTAGCAGCGATGTGCCGCCGATGACCACGGCGAGGATCGCGTCGAGTTCGAGCCAGAGGCCGGAATTGTTGGCGTCGGCGCCGCGGATATCGGCTGCGACGACAATGCCGGCGATGGCGGCGCAGAGTCCCGAGAGCGCATAGACCAGCATGAGCAGCATGCGGCTATGGATGCCGGCGAGCGAGGCCGCGGCCCGGTTGACGCCGATGGCCTGGATGAAAAGGCCAATGGCGGTGCGCCGCACCAAGAGGGTGACCAGTACCATGAGCACGACGGCAATGACGGCGGCCATGGGCAGGCCGAGCACTGAACCGGTGCCGATGAAAATCAGGGCGGGATCGTTAAAGGTGACGATGGAGCCTTCGGTGATGAGCTGGGCAATACCGCGACCGGCGACCATGAGCACGAGTGTGGCGACGATGGGCTGGATGTCGAGCACGGCGACGAGAAAGCCGTTCCAGAGACCGCAGGCGAGGCCAACGGCGAGGGCGGCGATGACCGCGATTGGGGCAGGGTAGCCGGCCACGACCATGGTGGCGGCGACGGCGCCGCAGACCGCCATGATGGCGCCGACCGAAAGGTCCACGCCCTTGGTGGCGATAACCCCGGTCATGCCGATGGCGAGGATGGCCACTGGCGCGCCGCGATTGAGCACGTCGATGAAGCTGCCGAAAAAACGCCCATCCTGCCAGGTGACGTTAAAGAAGCTGGGGAAGAGCAGCCAGTTGATGGCCAGCACGCCCACCAAAGCGAGCAATTGCGGATTGGCCAGGCGGTCGAGGCGCAGGCGTCTCATAGTGTGGCCTCGTCGGGGTTATTGGCGATGGCCTGAACGATCACGCCGGGATTGATATTCTTGCCGCGCAGCTCCGCGACCATTTCGCGATCGCGCATGACCACGATGCGAGAGCTATAGGCCACCACCTCGTCCAGCTCGGAGGAGATGACGACCATGGCCATGCCATCGTCGCGCAGGCGGTTGATGGTGCGGACGATTTCGGCATGGGCGCCGACGTCGATGCCGCGGGTGGGTTCGTCGAGGATGAGGAAGGCCGGATCGGTGGCCAGCCAGCGCGAGAGGATGACTTTTTGCTGGTTGCCGCCCGAGAGCAGTTTGACGGGCATGTCGAGCGAGGCAGCGCGGATGTCCATGGATTCGCCGAACTTGCCAGCGATTTCGAGCTGTTCGTCGCGGTTGAGCGCCTTGAACCAGCCCAGCTTGCCTTGCAGGGCAATGACGATGTTTTCGCGAACCGACAGATCGCCCAGAATGCCCTCGGCCTTGCGGTCTTCGGGGCAGAAGCCAAAGCCCAGAGCAATGGCGTCGGTGGTGCTGCGCAGGGTGGCGGCCTTGCCATTGACGCGCATGGTGCCCTGGTCGGCAGGATCGGCGCCGAACATGATGCGGGCCATTTCGGTGCGGCCCGAACCGAGCAGGCCGGCCACGCCGATAACCTCGCCCTTGTGGATGGTCAGGTTGAACGGGTGGACGCTGCGCCTGCGGCCATAGCCGGTAAATTCGAGCAGCACTTCTGTTGTGGGGTTTTCGGGCTCAAGATCGGTAGCGCCGGAAAAGGCGATGTCCTTGCCCAGCATCAGGCGCACCACATCGGTGCGGTTGAGGGCATCAAGCTGCTGGGTATCGACCAGGCGGCCATTGCGCAGCACAGTGACGCGGTCGGCAATGGCAAAGACCTGATCGAGAAAATGGGTGATGAAGATGATGGCAAGCCCGGCGCGCTTGAGATCACCGATGACCTCGAACAGGCGCTCGACCTCGTTGCGATCGAGGCTGGCCGTGGGTTCGTCCAGGATCAGCACCTTGCCCGAGAGCTGCACCGCGCGGGCGATGGCCACGATCTGCTGGACAGCAACGGAATGGGTGCCCAGCTCGCTGCCGGGATCGAGATCGAGACCATAGCGGGTGAGCAGCACCCGTGCGTCGCGCTCCATGCGGCGATGGTCGACCAGGCCGAAGCGGGTTGGCTGATGGCCCAGATAGAGGTTTTCAGCCACGGAGCGGTTGGGCAGGAGATTGACCTCCTGATAGACGGTGCCGATGCCATGGGTTTGCGCATGCAGCGGATTGTCGAGCGTGACGGCTTGGCCATCGACCAGCACCTGGCCGCCATCGGGCTGGTAGGCGCCCGTCAAGATCTTGATCAGCGTGGATTTGCCGGCGCCGTTTTCACCCAGAAGGGCATGGACTTCGCCGGCGCGAAGGCCGAAATCGACCGCGTCCAGCGCCATGTGGCTGCCGAAAATCTTGATAACGCCGCGCGCTTCGAGCACGTATTGGCTGTCGGCCATGCGCCGTTCCCCCCTTTGTCGATCGTCGGTTGCACGCCACGATCTGCTCCCGCTCTGTTGGCAGGATCACGAAAGGGGGCGGTCAGCGCCGATGACGGCGCCAACCACAGCCCCTCTCAGCCTCCCCCGTCAAGGGGGAGGTGCCGTTCGGTGGTCGTTTGCGAACCGAGATTAGTAGCCCAGACCCTTGCGGGTGTCGTATTCGCCCTGCGGATTGTCGGCAGGGGTATAGAGCTTGGACTCGGTGATGATGAACTTGGCGGGCGCGGTGCCATCGGCGAGATA
>JAHJOS010000430.1 GCA_018820005.1 Alphaproteobacteria bacterium
CGCGATTTGTCGGCCGAGCGGTTGAGCATCACCACCCTGGCATTTTTGCCGAGCAGCGTGCGCGCCGCCTGGAAGCCCGCACCGGCATTCGCGCCGGTGATGAGGTAGGTCTTGCCCTTGAGGTTGCCGAGCCGCTCGGGGGTCCAGCCTTTCGGTCCGAATGTCGTGTCTGCCATGTCTCTCTCCTGCTGGGTCCGACCGGCAACAGTGAGGGCCGGTGTGATGTGAACAAGCATATAACTCTCGCCAAGAAGGAAAAACACCGGCGATCGTCTTGAAAACATGCCCGATTGTATCAGGCGAGTTGCAATTTGCCGGAGCGGCTGGCATTTTGCTGGCATGAGCAAGGAACAGATCAGACACCTCATCGAACGCCGCCTGCCCAAGGCCGGGCTGGTCGAGACGGCATTGCAGGGCGTGCAGATTTTCCGGGTGACCGAGGCGATCCCCTGCGTGCCGGCGGTCTATGAACCCACGATTGTGGCCATCCTCAGCGGTGCCAAGGAAGCCGTGCTCGACGGCGAGCATCACGTCTATGACGCCAGCCGGTATATGCTCTGTCCCATGACCCTGCCGGTCGAGGCGGGCTCGCCACAGGCCGCGCCCGATTTTCCGCTGCTGGGCGTCACGATCGCGCTGCAGCCGCGGGTGATGCGGGAGATCGTCATCGAGATGGAAACCGCAGCCGGTGCCGCCCGCCGGTCCGAAGCCGCGACCGCCCGGGCACTGGCCCTCGCGTCGTGGGATTCTGGTTTCACGCTGGCGCTGCTCCGGCTGCTCGAACTGCTCGACAGTCCGCTGGATATGGCAGTGCTCGGGCCGGGGCGCCTGCGCGAGCTCTATTACGCCGTGCTGAAGGGCGAGGCGGGGGGCGCGGCTCGGCGCGCCTTTGGCGTCGGCAACGAGATCGCGCGCACCATCGATTATCTCTCCACGCACCTGCACGAGCCGGTTACCATCGACGACATGGCTGCACATGTCGGCATGAGCCGCGCCGTGTTCCATCGCCGATTCAAGGATGCGACGACCTTGTCGCCGATCCAGTTCGTCAAATCGATGCGGCTGAACAACGCCGCCATGCAGATTGCCGGCGGCAAGACGGTCTCCGAGGCCGCCTGGGACGTCGGCTACCAAAGCCCCTCGCAGTTCAGCCGCGAGTTCAAGCGCATGTATGGCCAGTCGCCCCGGGTCTGGACGCAGCTTGCGGTCGGCAGCAGGTAACGGGGTCCGGCGACCCCGGATAAGACCCGTCTCCCTCCCCCTTTGCGGGGAGGAGGCAAGGGTGGGGGAGCAGCATGATCGGGGCTCTCGGCCCCCCTCCCCAACCCTCCCCGCAAGGGGGAGGGTGGACCGACTGAGAGGGTGGTGGGCAGGAGGCAGCGATCTCCCGGTGTCCTTCTCCCGCGAGGGGAGAAGGGAAGACGGGCCGGGAGTGATTGTGGAAAGGTCAGCGATCAGTTGGCGTCCGGGCCAGCCAGTCCAGAATCGCCTGAGTGGTCTCCTGCGGCCTTTCCTCCTGGATCCAGTGACCGCAATCGAGGCTGGTCACGTCCACATTGGGCACGAAATCTGCCAGTGTTGCCGATTTCGGGATCACATCCCGGTCGCCATAGATCATGAGAGCGGGCTGATGGATGATCGGGTCCGCGTCTGCCAGGAGGTGCCAGTTCCGATCAAGGTTCCGGTACCAGTTGATGCCCCCCGTGAACCCTGCCGTTTCGAAGGCGGAGACGTAGACGGCCAGGTCGGCGTCGCTCATCACAGGCTCGCCGAGGGGGACTTTGGCCCTGGCGAGATTGATCATCGCCATGCCAGGTTCAGGCGCCTGGACCGGCACGTTCTTCCGGTAGAGGTTTCGAAGGAAGCGCGACGCATTCTCGTCCAGGATGGCATCCGCGACCCCCGGCTGCCGATTGAAGTGGACGAAGTAATAGTCGCTGCCCAGGACCTGTTCGAGCACCTCGATCCACGGCCGGTCGCCGCGCTCCTGGTATGGCAGGCTCAGATTGATCACCTTGTTGACCCGGGCTGGATGCAGCAGGGTCAGTCCCCAGACAACCATCGCGCCCCAGTCATGGCCGACAAAGGTCGCGTCCTGATATCCATAGTGATCGAGCAGTCCGACGAGATCGCCCGTCAGGTGTACAATATCGTAGGCCGTGACATCGTTCGGACGGGACGAGTTGCCGTAGCCCCGCTGGTTGGGAACGATGACATGGTAGCCCGCCGCGACGAGGGCCGGCAGCTGATGCCGCCAGGAAAACGCATGCTCCGGCCAGCCGTGACACAGCACGATGGGGTTGCCCCTGTTGTCTCTGCCGGCCTCGAAGACTTCGAGTTCGACGCCATTGACGGCGACTTGGGTGGGCTGGGGGAAGTCGACAGAATTGAGCATTGATTTCTCGCCTTGCTAACGTGTGTTGGCGCTGCGTAGAGGCGAATGGTGCCAAATTTTGACACCATTGTTTGGCATGGGTTGCACTATGACAGCTCGTCTCCGCCGGGATGCCATCGTGCGCAGCCTGCGCCGCACCGGCACCGCCACCATCGCTGATCTGGCTGCGGACGTTGGCGCGTCGCGGCGCACGGTGCTGCGTGACATCAGTGACCTGCGCGACGAGGGCTTTGTCATTCATTCCGAGCCGGGGCGTGGCGGCGGCCTCCAGCTCGATCCGCAATCGGTCCAGACCACGGCACGCCTGTCGGTTACCGAGGTGTTTGCGCTGCTGATCAGCGTTGCATCCATGCGCGCGGCCGACAATTTGCCCTTCTCAGCCCTCGCAGATGCCGGACTCGCCAAGATCGAGAGGCCCTGCCGTCGGACAAGCTGCGTGACCTGCGCCGCCGCGCCCGCCAGCATGATCCCGACGCCGCCCACCATGACGATCAGGAAGGGCCGCCAGGCGGGCACGTCTACGTGCTGCAGGCGTCTCGTCATGCC
>JAHJOS010000431.1 GCA_018820005.1 Alphaproteobacteria bacterium
AATCCTGCCGCATGGGCGTGAACACATCCACCAGCCGCCCGGCCTCCAGCGCCACCACGCCATGCACCACCCCGCCGGGCACGATGAAGCTGCCACCGGTGCCCACGATCTGGGTCATGCCACCGATGCTCACCTCAAAGCGTCCTTCGGCCACATAACTCACCTGGATATGCGGGTGGCTGTGCAGCGCGCCAACCCCGCCCTTGTCGAAGCCGAACTCCACCTGCATCAATTCGGGCGTATGGATCAGAACCCGCCGCCGATTGCCAGGCGCCACTTCTATCCACGCGGCGGCCTCTGCCTGCGCAAAGAATTTCTGGTCGCTCATCTTTTCACCTCGCCAGCCAGCCGCCATCCACCGCAATGGTGGCGCCGTGCATATAGTTGGATGCGCGCGACAGCAGAAACACCGCCGCATCGCCAATGTCGGATGGAACGCCCCAGCGCCCCACCGGTATCCGTCCCAGGATCGCCGCCGACCGCTCGGGGTCCGCGCGCAACGCCTCGGTATTATTGGTCTCGATATAGCCCGGGGCGATCGAGTTGACGTTGATGCCCCGCGCCGCCCATTCATTGGCCAAGAGCCGCGTAATCCCCAAAACACCGCTCTTGGAGGCCGTGTAGCTGGCCACGCGTATGCCGCCCTGAAAGCTCAGCATCGACGATACATTGACGATCCGACCACCCCGTCCCGCCGCCAACACCTGGCGCCCAAAGGCCTGGCACAGGAAAAACATCGACTTGAGATTGATGTCCATCACCGCATCCCAGTCCGCCTCGGTGAAGTCGACCGCATCAGCCCGCTTGATGATACCGGCATTATTGACCAGGCCGTCTATCGGCCCATGCTCTGCCCAGGCCGCATCAAACATCGCCTGCGCTGCAGCACTGGAGCTTAGGTCGGCACTGATGGCTATGAACGGCGCGTCCATCGCCTGCATCAGCGCCGCGGTCTCGTCCATGCTCGACCGACCCACGCCGATCACCCGCCCACCGGCCCCGCCGATGCCAAGCGCAATGCCCTGCCCAATGCCTGTATTGGCACCGGTCACCAACACGGTCTGGCCGGCAAGGCTGAACGCCGACAGGTCCATCAGCGCAGCTCATCCATGCCGACCTTGTCCACATCGGTATAGTCGACATTGTCGCCGGCCATCGCCCAAATGAAGGTATAGGCGCCCGTGCCCACGCCCGAGTGGATCGACCAGGGCGGCGAGATCACTGCCTGCTCATTGCGCACGATCAGGTGCCGCGTCTCATCGGGCTCGCCCATCAGATGCACCACCAGCGCTGCCGGATCGAGATCGAAATAGACATAGGCCTCCATGCGTCGGTCATGCACATGGGCCGGCATGGTGTTCCACACCGATCCCGGCGCAAAGCTCGTCAGGCCCACCACCAGCTGGCACGTCTTGACGCTGTCGGCGTTGACATATTGGAAGATGCAGCGCTCGTTGGCAGTCTCCTTGCTCCCCAGATCCAGCCGCTTGGCATCGGCCTGGCGCATCAGCTTGGTGGGGTGGCTGGCATGGGCCGGCGCACTCAGCAGATAGAATTTTGCCGGCGCGTCGGCATTGGCCGAGGCAAAGGTGACATCCACCGCGCCCATGCCGATATAGAGCATGTCACGGGGCCCAACGATGTGGTCGATCCCGTCCACCTTGATCGTGCCGGCGCCGCCGATATTGGCGGCAATCAGTTCGCGCCGATCGAGGAAATTCTCGGTGCCCGTTGGCTTGATCGCTTCAAGTGCCACCGACGATCGCCCCGGCATTGCCCCGCCCACCGCCATGCGGTCGTAGTGGGTATAGGTCCAGTTGATATCACCGGGCGTGAACAGCGTTTCGATCAGGAAATGCTCGCGCAGCTCATCGGTGTTCATGGTGCCCGCGCTCACCGGATCAATGGCGAAACGAATGTCGAAGTCGGTGGTCATAGGCCTGTCCTGTCGTTGTCTATTGTTCGCGGAGGCGCTGGCGATAGCGCTCCTGGCTACGCCAGAGATGCTGCCGCATGGCCTCGCGTGCTGCCGCCGCATCCTGGCTGGAGATCGCCTTGAGGATCACCAGATGCTCCTGCTGCAACCCTTGCTGATATTCCAGCGTCAGCACGCTCTCGGTGCCCCAGGGCGAGGCGACGTCACACGGAATAGTGCGGCTCCCCAGCCCGTCGAGCACTTCGATGTAAAATGGATTATTGGTGGCCGCAGCAATGGCCCGATGAAACGCGAAATCGGTTTTGCCTGTGGGCGTACCGGCCTTGATCTGCCGCTCGAACTCGTTCCAGGCCTCTTGGATCGCCGCGTCCTGGCTTGAACTGCGGCGCAGGGCTGCCAGCCCGGCCGACTCGATCTCGATGCCCATGCGCACCTCAAGCACATTGAGCGCCACTGAAATCTTGTTCGAACTTTCTGCACCAATAGCGCTGAACGCACTGGCGGCATTGCCAACCACGAAAACGCCTGCGCCTTGGCGCGGTTGCACCAACCCGTCGGCCGCGAGCGCCGCAATGGCTTCGCGCACCACCGTGCGGCTCACGCCAAAGATGCCGGTCAGTTGGCTTTCCGTCGGCAGCTTGCCGCTGGCCCCATAGTCGCCGGCACTGATCCGCTTGCGCAGCGTGCCGATGACCAGATCGGCCAGCTTGGGCTTGCGACCCAGCGCAACCATTTCGTCATTCAAACTCATCAGTTCCCCCGGAACAGCGCCGGCAACCACAGCGACAACGCCGGAATATAGGTCACCAGGCCCAGTACCACGATACCGGCTCCATAGAACGGCCAGATCGACCGCATCGCTTCCCAGATCGAGATTTTACCGACGGCCGCGGCGACGAACTGCACCGGCCCCAGCGGCGGCGTATTCAGGCCGATACCCAGATTGAGGATCATGATCACCCCGAAATGCACGGGGTCCACGCCAAATGACTGCACCACCGGCAGGAAAATCGGGGTGGTGATGATGATAAGCGGCCCCATGTCCATGAAAGTGCCCAGCAGCAGCAGGATCACATTGATCATCAACAGGATCACCAGCGGGTCGCTGGATATCCCGCTCATGAAATCGATCATGATGGTGGCGATCTTGAGATAGGCCATCAGCCAGCCAAACGCCGCCGCCGACCCGATGATGAACAGCACCATAGAGGTCGTCTTGACCGCGCCCAGCGTCGAATGCACGAACTCCGACCAGCTCAGCGAACGATAGACCAGCAGGGTCACCAGCAGGGCGTAAATCACTGCGATGCACGAGCTTTCCGTGGCCGTAAAGACGCCCGACCGCACACCGCCAAAGATGATCGCGATCAGAAACAGCCCCGGAATGGCCACCACCAGATATTGGCCCACCTTGGCAAAGCCGGGGAATGGTTCGGTCGGATAGCCGCGCTTGCGGGCCACGATATAGGCCGTGATCATCAGCGCAAGCGCCAGCAGCAGCCCCGGAATGACGCCGGCGGTAAACAGGTCCGCAATCGAGATGCGCCCGCCGCCCGAGATCGAATAGATGATCATGTTGTGGCTGGGCGGCAGAAGCAGCGCGATCAGCGCCGCCATCGAGGTCACGTTCACCGCATAGTCGGCGCCATAACCGCGCGCCTTCATCTGCGGCACCATGATGCCACCCACCGCAGCCGCTTCGGCCACTGCCGAACCCGAAATGCCGCCGAACAGCGTCGAGGCCAGGATATTGACCTGTCCCAGCCCGCCGCGCACATGCCCGATCAGCGATCCGGCAAAGGCGATGATCCGCGCCGCGATGCCGCCCCGCATCATCAAATCGCCCGCGAAAATGAAGAACGGAATGGCCATCAGCGTGAACAGCGACACACCCGAATTGAGCCGCTGGAACACCACAACCGGCGGCAGCCCCAGATAGACCACCGTGGCGAAGCTGGAGATGCCCAGGCAAAAGGCAATCGGCGTGCCCACCAGCATCAGCGTGACAAACACGCCAAACAGAACCAGATATTCCATGGACGGTCAGACCTCGGTGATTTCGGATGTCGGGCTGGCTTGGTCCACGGGTTCACCCGCCAGACGCAAAGCCATGCGTTCGACGATGAACAGGCACATCAGCGCCCCCGAAACGATGATCGGGAAATAGGTGAAAGCGGTCGGTAGGCCCACCACGGGGATCTGTGTCGACCAGAACCGGATCGCCAGTTCCGAACCATAAACCACCATGCCGGAGGCAAAGATGAAGATGAAGATGTCGCTGATACTGCGCAGCCAAGGCAGCGCGCTGTCGGGCAGTACGTAGAGCAGCACATCAAAGCCCATGTGGAACTTTTCCCGCACCCCGACGGCAGCACCCAGAAAGATGAACCAGCTCATGATCATGATTGCGCCAGCCTCGGTCCAGGCCGGGGACGAGTTGATCACAAAGCGCATATAAACCTGGTACGCGACGATGCAGGTCATGGCGACCAGACCAAATCCCGCCAACCACATCATGAACAGCGACACGCGTGACAGCACGCGGCTTGCAGACAACAGCCAGGCCTTCACAATAGCCTCCCGGGCCAGGCGCACGCATGGGTGCACCAATATGAGAAAACGGGCCGATACCGTGGTATTGGCCCGAACCTTGGGCTATTTGGTCGCCTGGATGCGCGCGACCAGATCCTGCAGCTTGGGATCGGTCACATACTTGGCATAGACCGGCTTCATCGCCTCGATGAACGGCGCTTTGTCAACTTCGTTGATGACGGCGCCGGCGGCTTCAACCTTGGCCTTGGATGCCAGCTCCTGGGCAGCCCAGAGCTCGCGCTCCTTAGCGACCGAGGCCTTCGCCGCATCCTGCACTGCCGCCTGATCCTCAGGCGTCAGCTTGTCCCAGACCATCTTGGACATCACCAGCACTTCGGGCACCATCAGGTGCTCGTCGAGCGAATAGTACTTGGCCACTTCCGAATGGCCGGCCGTGTCGTAGCTGGGGTAGTTGTTCTCGGCGCCGTCGATAACGCCGGTCTGAATGCCCGAATAGACTTCGCCATAGGGCATCGGGGTAGCATTGCCACCAAGGGCTGCGACCATATCAACGAAGATGTCCGACTGCATCACGCGCAGCTTCATCCCGCTCAGATCGGCCGGGGAGTTGATGGGCTTGCCGCTGTTGTAGAACGAGCGGGCACCACCATCGTAATAGGCCAGCGCTTTGAGATCGACTGCGTCAAAAGCCGCCAGGATTTCATCGCCGATCGGGCTGTCCGGACCCAGCCACCGATCCTTGCGATCCGTCCATTCGCGCCAGAATTGGACCTTCGCTCCCTCCGAATATATGTCAACGACACCCGGCGCATCTGGTCCTGAACCTTTTCGATTGGCACCAGGAAATCCAACCTGGCCAACGGGTAGATCCGAGATCACTCGGCCGAAACTGCCGCGCGGCACCCGCCACCACTGCCTTGGATATACTACCGCAGCCGTGACAATTGGCCAGGGAATGAGGGAGGCGAGAAGGCTGGAAATTTCCGGGCGTTCGGCGAAACCTGCTATTTGTTCAATGCCTTTTGGAGGCAAGGCGAGGATCACTTTTTCTGCCTGTACGGTGCGCGTCCCGCTGTCTACCGACGCGAAAGTCAGCACCGATGAGCCGCGCCCGATTCCAATCTCTACAAGCCTGTGCCCGGTGAGCACTTCAGCCTGATGTTCGGCCAGAGATTTGATAAGCGCATCAACAATAGTCGACATGCCGCTGCCAATTTCCGAGAAGC
>JAHJOS010000432.1 GCA_018820005.1 Alphaproteobacteria bacterium
CCCGACATCGTGGACGCCCAGGATGCCATTGAGCTGGGCGCCGTTGCCGGCAGGATCACCTTCGACAATGTCGGCTTTCGCTATGAGGCCGGAGGCGCGCATGTTTTCGACCAACTGTCGCTCGATATCGAGCCGGGGGCGTTCGTTGCCCTGGTCGGGCCATCGGGCGTGGGCAAGAGCACGCTTTGCGCACTGATTCCGCGCTTCTACGATGTCTCATCGGGCGCAATTTGTATCGATGGCGAGGATGTGCGGCAGTTGACGCTGGCATCGCTGCGCCGCAGCATCGGGGTGGTGCAGCAGGACGTGTACCTGTTCAGCGGGACGGTGGCGGAAAACCTGCGCTATGGCCGACCCGACGCCAGCGATGCCGAGATCATCACGGCGGCCAAAATGGCCAATGCGCATGATTTCATCTGCGCCCTGCCGCATGGCTATGACACCGATGTTGGACAGCGCGGGGTGAAGCTATCGGGCGGGCAAAAGCAGCGATTGACCATTGCCCGAGCATTTCTCAAAGATCCGGCCATCCTGATTTTTGACGAAGCAACCAGTGCCTTGGACAATGAAAGCGAAGGCGCCGTGCAGCAGGCCCTGCTGACGCTCGCCAAAGGCAGGACCACGATTGTGATTGCCCATCGGCTCTCGACCGTTCGCCATGCTGACCGCATTCTGGTGCTGACGGCCCAGGGTATAGGCGAAGAGGGCACGCATGATGAGTTGATGGCGGCCAATGGACTTTATGCGGGGCTGCATAGGGTTCAGGCCCGCATCTAGACCAAGCCGGTTCGGGGGGGTAATCCTCCCGGACCTACCCGGCTCTAGAGCCAGTGGCGTCCACGCATCCACCAGATGATACCGACGGCCAGGGCCACCAGGCCGACACAGACCGTCCAAAAGGCGTGAACTTCGCCCGCGAACGGGATGCCCTCGACATTCATGCCCAGCATGCCGGTAATCAGGGTCAGTGGCATGAAGACCACCGTGACGGCAGCGAGCAGGAGCATGGTGCGGTTCATCTGCTCGGAGCGTGCGTCGATGAGCTGTTCATGCACCAGCACCGCACGCTCTGAGAGCGATTGCAGTTCATCACCGATACGCGCCGACCGCGCCGATGCTTCGCGCAGGCGCAGGCGATCGCGGGCGGAAAAGAAGCTCAGATCTTCGATTTCGAGGGTGTTGAGCAAATCGCGCTGCGGCCAGACGATGCGCCGGAAGTTGATCAGATTGCGGCGCAGGTCAGCCAGGCGCGCATTGGCCTTGGTGTGATCCTGCAGGATCATGCCTTCCTCGATGCTGTCGAGGCGGTCACCGAGCATTTCGACCAGCGGCTCCAGGCGATCGGCGGCCCGCAGCCCCATGCGCGCCACCAGATCGGCCGGCGAAACCGGGGCATGATGGGCGGAGATCCAGTTGGTGACGCCAACGAAATCGAGAATGTTCAACTCCGAGGCGATGATCACCCGGCCCTTTTCGATCCAGATGGTCAGCAGTTGCCGGCCCATGTCATCCGGATCAGCGCCCGGACGGGCCACCCGCATGACCACCATGGCGCGGTCCTCGATCACGGTGCAGCGCGAGCGGGTGCTGGGCACGGTGAGCAGTTCGGCATTGAAGGCGCCGAGCTCTTCCTTGAGCCAGACCTTGAATTCGGGCGACTTTGAATTGCCGCAGACCAGCTTGAAGCCGCGCGCGGGCACGGGCGGCTCATCGGCGGCGGGTTCGTGTCGCACCGCCCCGCCCCGACCGTCGAACACCAGCACCGCGCCAACGCCGACCATGCCGTTTTCGACGGTGCGGGTTGGCGGGCGGCGCGGTGTATCGTCCATGGGTGTTCTCAACTGAGACGCTTGAGGGCTTCAGCGATATGATGGCGCCGTTCGATGGCGGCTTCGCGACGGGCCTTCTGCTCGTCGATCACCTCTTCGGGCGCCTTGGCGACAAACTGCTCGTTGCCGAGCTTTTTGTCGATCTGGGCGACTTCCGCATCGAGCTTGGCGACTTCCTTGGAGAGACGGACCTTTTCGGTGGGAATATCGATGAACTCGGCCAAAGGAAGCGCCCAGGTGGCTTCGTTGACCACGAACTGGGCGGATTCGCCGGGCACTTCGGCCCGCGGCGTGATCTCTTCGAGGCGCGCGAGACGCGTAATCAGCGATGTGCCGGCCACCAGACGGCGGAGTGTGGTTTCATTGGCGCCAACCACGGCCAGCGACAGCTTGGCGCTCGCCGGGACGTTCATTTCGCTCCGTACTGAACGCACATTGGTGATGACGTCGATCAGCCAGGTGAGGTCGGCATCGGCCTCGGCATCTTCGAGACCGGCGAGGTCAGGCCATTCGGTCAGGACCAGCATGTTCTGGCGCGGCTCGCCGAACTTGCCGGTCTCGGCCCAAAGCTCTTCGGTGACGAAAGGCATGAAGGGGTGCAGAATGGTCAGGATTTGATCGAGGGCCCATGCGGCCGTGGCGCGGGTTTCCGTCTTTGCGGCTTCGTCCTCACCCATGAATACGGGCTTGGCGAACTCGACGTACCAGTCGCAGAAAGTGCCCCAGACGAAGTCATAGGCCGCATTGGCGGCTTCGTTGAACTTGTAATCGACAATGGCCTGGGTGACGGCGGCGGCGCCACGGGCGGTCGCACCAACGATCCAGCGGTTGAGGGGCAGCTTGTTGGCCTTGGGATCATAGCCCTCGACACGACGGCATTCGTTCATTTCAAGGAAGCGCGCGGCATTCCAGATCTTGGTGACGAAGTTGCGATAGCCCTCGACGCGGCTCATTGCGAGCTTGATGTCGCGGCCCTGAGCGGCCATGGCGGCCAGGGTGAAGCGGGTCGCGTCGGCGCCGTACTGGTCGATCAGCTCGAGCGGGTCGATGACGTTGCCCTTGGTCTTGCTCATCTTCTGGCCCTTTTCGTCGCGGACCAGGGCGTGCATATAGACGGTGTGGAAGGGCTCTTCCTTGAGGAATTCGAGCCCCATCATCATCATGCGGGCGACCCAGAAGAAGATGATGTCAAAGCCAGTGACCAACACATCTGTGGGGTAATAGCGGCGCAGTTCGGCCGTATCGTCCGGCCAACCCAGCGTCGAGAAAGGCCAGAGGGCCGAGGAGAACCAGGTGTCGAGCACATCTTCGTCGCGGCGAAGCTCGACCGACTTGCCATAGTGCGCATCGGCGAGCGCCTGTGCCAGATCGGCGTCGGCGGCAACGAACGCCTCATTGTCCGGGCCATACCAGGCAGGGATCTGATGACCCCACCAGAGCTGGCGCGAAATGCACCAGGGCTTGATGTTCTCCAGCCAGGCGAAATAGGTATTCTCATATTGCTGCGGCACGAATTTGGTGCGGCCCTCGCGCACTGAAGCCATGGCCGGCTGCGCCAGAACGTCGGCCTTGACCCACCATTGGTCGGTCAGGAATGGCTCAATGACGACGAGTTTGCTCTTCTCGTCATGGGGCACCATGATCTTCTTGTCTTCGATGGAAGCAAGGCCGCGGGTGGGATCGGCTTCCGCCAGCGCCGTCAGCTGGGCCACGATGGCCTTGCGGGCAACGAAGCGGTCGAGCCCGCGCAGATCGGCCGGCACAAAGTCTGCCGAAATTATCGCGCCTTGGGTAGTGAAGACGTTGATCTGTTCGAGATTGTTGCGGACGCCGACTTCGAAGTCATTGAAGTCATGGGCCGGGGTAATCTTGACCGCGCCGGTACCCAGGGTGGGGTCGGCGTATTCATCGGCCACGATTGGAATGCGGCGGCCGACCAGTGGCAGATCGACGAACTTGCCGACCAGGCTCGCATAGCGCTCGTCGGTAGGGTGCACGGCAATGCCTGAGTCACCCAGCATGGTTTCAGGGCGCGTGGTGGCGACGATGATGTAGTCGCGGGCTTCCCAATCGGTGGGCTTGCCCGCTTCATCATGCGCAATGGGGAATTGGTAGGTTACGCCATCAGCGAGCGGATAGCGCAGGTGCCACATGTGGCCCTTGATCTCGATGTTCTCGACCTCAAGGTCGGAGATGGCGGTTTCCAGGCCTGGATGCCAGTTGACGAGGCGCTTGGCGCGATAGATCAGGCCGCGCTGATGCAGCTCGACGAACACCTTGGTGACGGCGCGCACCATCTGGTCGTCGGCAACGCCGTTTTCGCCCATGGTAAAACGTTCACGCGAAAAATCAGCAGAAGCGCCCAGGCGCTTGAGCTGGTTCATGATCGTGCCGCCGCTCTCGCCCTTCCATTCCCAGATGCGCTCGACGAATTTCTCGCGCCCCATCTCGCGACGACCAGGCTGTTGGCGCTCCATCAACTGGCGCTCGACAATCATCTGGGTGGCGATGCCGGCATGGTCCATGCCGGGCTGCCACAGCACATCCTTTTTCAACATGCGGTTGAACCGCACCAGGATGTCCTGAATCGTATTATTGAGTGCGTGGCCGATATGGAGCGAACCGGTCACATTGGGCGGCGGGATCACAATGGTGAAGGTCTCGGCGCCGGGCGCGGCCCCTGCCCCGGCAGCAAAGGCATTGGCCTTGAGCCAGTCGGCATAGACGCGCGCTTCGACGGCGCCGGGCTCATAGGACTTTTCAAGCATTGGTCACTCGCAACAGCAGCGACCCGCCAGAAGGGTGTGGCGGGTCGAACAATAGGTTGGGCAGACTTCAAGCAAATGCGGCTGGCGGGGTCAACAGCCACGCGTGGTTTGGCGGCCTAATAGGCACGGGCAGCAAGCGGAAAGTCCACCTGCCGCCCGGGATCGGTAAAATGCCGACTGACGCGTAGGACCTATTCGCCGCGCGAGATGCGGGCAATTTCCTTTTCGACCATGCGTTCGACGACGGACGGCAGGTTTTCATCCAGCCATTCCTTGAGCATCGGCCGAAGCATGTCGCGCATGAGGGACTCAATGGTCGCGCCGGCATTGCCAAGGCCGAGGCCGTTGAGCTTGGTCATGGAACTGCGCACAGCCGCCTGGGTAGCAGGCTCCAACAGCCGATCGGCCATGTCGCTGGACAAGGTCTGGTCAGGCATTGGCGCGGCCTGAGCAATGGTCGGCTGTGGACGCGCTGCCGGTGCTGCCATCGCTGGCGCGGGATCAAAACTCGGCTCATCGACATCTGCGACGGCAGAAGTCATGGGCTCAGGGTCGAATGCGGGCTCTGGGTCAAAGGCCGGCTCCGGATCGAACGCGGGCTCAGGTTCGGGCTCAGGCATAACGGGCGCGCGCAGCGGGGCTACAGCAGCGGGCTTGGCTGCGACGGGGCGCGGCGGCGGCGGATCAAACGAAGGGAGATCATCGTCAAGTGCTTCTGGCGCAAAGGCAATATCGTCCGTGTCCACCAGATTTGGCACGGCCGCCATTGCCATGGACATCGGATCGTCGTCGTCCTCGGCAACCTCTGGTTCGCTGCTGGTATTGGCCAGGATAGAATCGAAGCTGAAGCCGCCGATTTCATCATCGTCACTATTGTCGGCAACGATTTGGGAGGGCGAAAGCGCCAGAGGCTCAATGTCATCGAGCATGTCGCTGAGGTCGCGATCGAGCGATCCGGCAGCGGGCCTTGCCGGCGCCGCTTCCATAGGGGCAGCGGCAGCCTGCATCGATGGGCGACGCGGCGCGCCGGCTGCGTCATCGTCGGCGATAATCTGCCTGATGGACGACAGGATTTCGTCCATGGAAGGTTCTTTTGATGCCGGCTTGTTCATAGATGCCTCTTACTCGTGCGCTCGAACCGGGTCTTGCAGCGCTCCGCCAGTGCAGCCAATGCCTGATTCGTAAACAACACCTTAGACTGCGCGCGACAAATTAGGAATCATGGAGGTCCATACACACAAGGTCTTCCACTAAAACTTGTGGCCGGGCAAAGCCCGGCCACAAAGTATGGACCGATCCAAGGCGTACCTATTCGGAGACGCTGCGCAATTCGCCCCAAACATCATCAACGGCATTGGTATAGCGGACGGCGGATTTGACCTCGACGTTCAGGCCGAGGTCGGCAGCTGTCAGATGGCCCATAGCAGCCAGCAGCGAGAACGTTGCCAGCACTTTGTTGGAAGAGGCGTTGATCAGCCCTTCACGTGCGGTGGTCAGCTCGGCTTGGGAGTTGAGCACATCCAGGGTTGTGCGGGTGCCCAGATCACGCTCCTGAATAACGCCATCAAGCACCGTGCGACCGGCCGAAACGGCGGCGTTGGCGGCGGAAATCTGCGCATCGGCGCTCTGGATACCGGCCCACGCAGAAATCACGGCTTCGCGGACCTTGTCATAGGACGACAGGGCATCCACCTCGGACTTGATCTGTTCGATATTGGCCTTGCGCACGCTGGCGCCAAGCGCGCCGCCGGCATAGAGCGGCACGGTGATCTGGAAACCAAGTGAACCACTGATGCCATCGGTTGGCGAGCCGTTCTGCCCGGTGATCTTAGTACCGACAGAGCCGTTCAAAGTGGCCTTGGGACCGAAGCCGGCGTCGGCAGCATCGCTGCTGGCCTGTGCCGCGCGGATGGCAGCCTTGGCCATCAGAATGGCGGGGTGGCCCGTTTCCGCCTGCGAAATCGCCGCAGGCAGACCCTTAGGGATCAGCGTATTGAAATTGTGCGAAGGGCTGAGATTACGCGGGCTCTGCCCAACGTAACGCTCGAAAGTCGCCTTGCTGATCTCGAGGCTGCTGAGAGATGCGCGATAGGTTGCATCGCCCTGGGCCAGTCGGGCCTGTGCCTGCGCCACATCAATGCGCGTGCCTTCGCCAACATCAAGCCGGTCACGCGCGGACTGCAACTGCGCCTGGAAGAACGAAAGGTTTTCCTGACGCAGCGCGACCAACTGGCTGTTGCTGAGCACGGACATATAGGCCTGCACAACGGCAAGCAGAACGTTCTGCTCCGAGTTGCGGATCTGGTACTCGGCGACATCGGCGCCGGCACGGGCCGCCTCAACCTGCGCATTGGTCTTATTGCCGTCAAAAATGGTCTGACTATAGGACAGGCCGGTTGTCAGGCCGGTACTATAGCTGGATTTGTCGCCGACAACGCTCCAGTTGTAAGTGCCGCTGACCGAAGCGCCCAGCGTGGGACGAGTTCCGGCCTGAGCCAGAGCAATGTTTTCGGCCGAAGCCTTGGCAGCGAGCAGAGCTGACTGCAAATCGGGTGCGTGGTCATAAGCAATGGTCAGAGCCTGGGCGATTGATTGCCCGTGCGCTCCGCCCACTGCGACCGCACTTGCGATCAGGGCAAACGCGCTGGCTGCCAACTTTTTGCGAAAACTCATCGCCGCCTCCAAAGTACTAGAACGTTATAGCCGGGCCTACGAGGTTCACAACCTGCCGCGGCAAACCTACGAAACTTTAATGTTTAGTTAATGAACAACCGTTGCAGACCGGCAACGCATCGGTTCCCTGCTCAAAACACGAACTGTTCTGGCTGGCGCGTCAGATCAAGTGAAGGCACGGTTGCATTGAATTCGCCACGCGCGGTCACCGTAGTCCCCGTCTTGACGAAAACATTGGCGATGGCGACGCCACCATCTCGCACCAGGGCAACCAAACGACCGCCATCCTTGAGCAAGGCAAGCAAGGCATCCGGTTTCTCATCAAGTGTACCCTCGACAACAACAAGATCGAAGGACTGCCCCGACAGGGCTGAGGCCCCTCCGGCGACGACGCGCGCGTTCGTGACACCCAATGCAGTCAGATTGCTGCCAGCGGTGGCGGCCAACGTTGCGTCGGCTTCAAGCCCAACAACGCTGGCGGCTATTCCGGCAATTACTGCCGTCGCATAGCCCGTACCAGCGCCCACATCGAGCACAGCGTCGGTTTCGGAGATGTCTGCGAGCTGCAACAATTTCGCCAGAGGGGCGGGCGCCATCATGAAGCGCGGTGGCTGAGCGCTCCCCAGCCAGTGTATATCGTCGATGTAAGCAAGTGCCTGCCTGTCCGCAGGCACAAAAATTTCCCGCGGAATCGACGCCATCTGTGCCAACAAGGCCCATTCGGTCACACCGCTGGTTCGCAGCTGGTTGTCGACCATCACGGCCCGCAGCCGCCCAAAATCCGTCATTTGCGATAGTCCGCCCATTCCGCCATATGCTGGACGTGAATATCCCTCCCCCCGCCTGCTTGGCAAGCCACCATCGCGCGCTGTGACAAATTCAATCGTGCATAGGAGCCATGAGGACACGACAGACAGACATTGAGAGGCATTCAAACGCGTCAGTTTTCCCGCTGACGAAATTTGGATGCTGCGCCGTTCAACAATAAACCTATCGCTTTAATAACATGTGCCAGCATATGTACGGTGAGGCTGCATTGAAAGGCACTCGAATGTCGTTGACCACACGCAAGCTGACCAAGCAAAGAGACGGCCTGAAGACTTCGGCGAAAGTGGCTACGGATCTGGCAAATGCCGAACGACTTCTCGCTGATCAACAACACCTTGCAGCGAGAAAACTTGAAAACCTGGCCGATGTTCTGGCCGAGCAGGTCGTCGCCATAGAAACCGAGATTGAAAGCGCTGCCGCAGCGGAAAAGAAGTAACTGCGGCCGGAGGCAGACTTTCTCGCTGACTTGAAAGTCCCGTCCAGCATACCCAGACCATTCATTATATAGGGCCAGGTGTCAGTGACGGCTCGCGTGGAGTCCTGCCCAAAGGTGGGGCGCCGTGCGCTGTCTAAGCCGACGGTCAAGGGACATTGAGTGGCCTGCAGACGCGTGCCAGAACGCTGCCGAATACCGGCGCACTCAATGGGCTTGGCAAGCGCCGCGACCTAGCGATTTCAAGGATATAAAGTTGGAGGCCTCGTCCGGAATTGAACCGGAGTACGCGGATTTGCAATCCGCTGCGTCACCACTCCGCCACGAGGCCTCACGGGCCGGTTTCTAATCGACCGCCACTGCTTATGCAAGATCGCAGGTTGCCAAACCGTTATCGCCAACAGAAACCATTTTGCGCTTCACCCGAACCGACCGGCTGCCTAGGCTGACGGGAGTAGAACGGAGAGTCGCGTGAGCCAGACCATGTCCGCGCCGCCGAGTGGCGTGCGCAATTATTTCCAGCCCATCATGGCTGGCACCCTGGCGGCCATCGTGGGCTATGCCAGCACTTTTACCCTGGTGCTGGCGGCACTGACGGCTGCGGGGGCATCGCCGCAACAGGCCGGCTCCGGTTTGATGACTGTGTGCATTGCCATCGGCATTCTCAATATCGTTGTCAGCGCTCGGCTCAGGCTGCCTGCCAGCTTTGCCTGGTCGACGCCAGGCGTTGCATTCATTCTGACGGTTGGCGAGCCGGTGGGCGGGTTTCCGGCAGTTGCTGGTGCCTTCCTGGTAGCCGCGGCCCTGCTGGTCCTCACGGGCCTGATCAAGCCACTGGCGCGCCTGGTTGCAGCCATCCCTGCCCCCATCGCCAATGCGATGCTGGCGGGCATGTTGCTCACACTTTGCCTCGCCCCCATCAAAGCGGCGGGTGAAATGCCGGCGCTGGCGTTGCCGATCTTGTTGGCCTGGGTGGTTGGATTGCGCTTTGCGCGGCGCTTTGCGGTGCCTATCGCGGTGCTGGTTACGGGCATTTTGCTGGCCACAACCACGCATCTGCCACCCGGAGCGCTCGATGGCAGCTGGCCCGCGTTTGTGCCGGTCATGCCGGTTTTCACCTTCGATGCCATCATTCGCATCGGCCTGCCGCTCTATATTGTGACCATGGCGTCGCAGAACCTGCCCGGTTTGGCGGTGATGCAGGCCAATGGTTATGTGCTGCCGCCCGCGCCGATGTTCATCGTCACCGGTATTGCCAGCGCGGCGTCAGCACTGCTGGGCGGTCACACCAGCAATCTGGCAGCGATTACCGCGGCCATCTGCGCCGGACCTGAAGCGCACCCGGACCGTGCCATGCGCTGGCCAGCGCCCATTTCGGCGGGGGTCGTCTATCTGTTGCTCGCGCCGGCAGCAAGCCTGGCCGCGGCCTTTATTGCGGCCTCCCCACCGTTGTTGATTCAGGCGGTGGCGGGGCTGGCGCTGCTGTCCAGCCTCACGGCAGCGCTTGCCGGCGCCCTGGTGCATGAAGAGATGCGCCTGCCGGCCATCTTCACGTTTGTGACGACCGCCTCGGGCATTACCATCATGGGCGTGGGCGCGCCATTCTGGGGGCTTGTCGGCGGCATCGCCATGCTGATTCTTCTCCGCCTGGGCGTGAAGCCACCCGCGGAGAACCTGGGCACGTGAGTGCGCCCCATGCCGTGATCATTGCCGGCGGCAAGGGGTCGCGGCTTGGGGGCGTCCGCAAGGCCGAGCTTCGAATCGGCGGCATTGGCTTGCTCGATCGCGTTGCGGGCAGGCTGGCGGGCGTAGCAGAGCCGATTCTGGTGGCGACCGGCCCGGGGACGAGCCCGGTTGGACTTCCCGCCGGCTGCAGCGGCATTGCCGATCTGGCCAAGCCCTGCGCAGGGCCACTGGCCGGCCTGGTGGCGGCAGTTCAGCATCTGCGCGACAACGGCGTCAGGAACGGCCTGTTGGTGTCGGTGGCAGTGGATACGCCGTTCCTGCCGACTGATTTTGTCAGCCGCATGATCGCGTCTCTGGGCGATTCTCCTGCAGTCTACGCCGCCTGGGGAGAGGATTTTTTTCCGCCCCATGCCGTCTGGCAGCTCGAAGCGCTACAGGGCCTGCCGATCGAGCTGGACAGCGGTGCTGCTCCGAATAGTCTTAAGGCGCTGCAGCGCCGGATTGGCGCCCGCCGGCTGGATTGGGCCCAACGGGGCAAGAGCAATCCATTCATCAATATCAACACCATGGCAGAGCTTTTGACGGCACAGGCTCGGGTGACTGGCTAAGAGATTGTCGCAAGTTATTCACACGGTCGGCAATTGGGGCTTGGCAAACCAAATCAAGTTCGGTACATGACCCTCGCCTTCGCAAGAAGGACAACGAAGGTGATCCGCGGTAGCTCAGTGGTAGAGCAATCGGCTGTTAACCGATTGGTCGTAGGTTCGAATCCTACCCGCGGAGCCATTCGTTCCCCCCACCCTTGGTGCGGGTACAATTCAATCCACACGATGTCCATTTTACTGCAGCTGCCGATGTGCTGGCGTTGATCCGCTATCGGCTGGCGCTAAGGCGCGTTCTGTGGTGGTTTTGGACAGATTGCGGATGGCGACCAATCAGAGAGGTGCTCAGATGAGCAACGGCATGGATATCGATGGCGAGAGCCAGATTTCGCTGACGCGGACAATCGACGCCCACATCGACGATGTCTTCAAGGCATGGACTGATCCGGCACTGATTGAGCAATGGCAGGCCGACGAGGCCGAGCTGGATGCCTTTGAGGGCGGCGAATACAAGTTCACCACCTTCGGGGACGAAGAAGACCCGGAAGACCACACAGTCAGCGGCGAAATTCTGGCTTTCGTTGAAAATGAAAAGCTGGTGATGAGCTGGGTGCACAAGGATGAGGACGACGATGAGGACGACCTCATTTTCGTGCTCGATATCCGCTTCAAGGCCATCGGCAGCGAGCAGACGCAGATCACCCTGACTGAGCGCGGACTGGCCCATTCTGATCCGGAATCGCGGATCTTCTCCATTGAAGCCTGGAATGCTGCGCTGGAGCACCTTGCCGAAGTGCTCGAATAGTCTGAACTGGGTGGACCTCTGACACGTACATGTCCAGGGGTGCCCGAATGACGACGACAAATCTTGCATGGCTGCGCAACGATCTTAGAGCGGCTGACAATCCGGCGCTCTGTGCAGCTTCGGCAGACGGGGCGCAGGTCACGGCGCTCTATATTCACGAAGAAACTGCCGATATTCGTCCACCAGGTGGCGCGGCGCGGTGGTGGCTGCACCGGAGCCTAGTGGCCCTCGAAACCCGTCTGGCTGGTCTTGGCGTGGCATTGATCGTGCGTGGTGGCGACCCCCGGGTCATCGTTGCCGATGTTGCTGCGGAGATC
>JAHJOS010000433.1 GCA_018820005.1 Alphaproteobacteria bacterium
CAGGATCGGATGGCGATGCCGTCGACATGCACCGTGCAGGCGCCGCACTGGGCGACGCCGCAACCATATTTGACGCCGGTGATGCCGAGTTCGTCGCGCAACACCCACAGCAGCGGCATGTCGGGTTCGACATCGACTTCGTGGATTTTCCCGTTCACGGAAAGCTTCATTGCCTTGCCTCCAGCTGCATCAATGCTCGATAAGACTTCGACCGCCAAAGCCGGGGTGTGGTATGACCACCGTCAGGCGCCGCAATATCGTGTCGGGATCAAGAATTGACAAATAGACATAAAATGTCAAGTTGTTTAGAATGAGTGAACGACTTCACAAAATCATCGAGGCGGCCATTGACGTTGTCTCGCGCTACGGCGTGCGCAAGGCGACGATGGGCGACATCGCCGAGCAGGCCGGCATTTCGCGGCAGACTTTGTATGCGAGCTATGCCAACAAGGAAGAAATCATGAGCGCCGCCATGGCGCTGATCACCGACAAGGTGGTCAGGGATGTCAGCGAGGCCTGGCTCTCGGCCGGCTCGATCAGCCAGAAGCTCGACATTTTTCTCGATCACGCCATCATCCGGTTTTTCGAGCAGATCAGGCAGATGCCCGATTCCAGGGATCTGTTGATGGGTCATGGCGAGGCCGGACCTGCGGCGCAGCAGGTGGCCGAACAGGGCAAGGTCAAGCTGCTGACGACCTTGTTCGAGACGCGGAAAGAGGTGCTGGCGGCGAATGGTTCCAGCCCGCAGGAACTGGCTGATTTTTTCTATTCGAGTTGCTCGAGCTTCAAATTCACCGCTCGTGACCTGGACCAGCTCAACAGCCTGCTCGCCACGCTGAAACGGACAACCCTGATGATGCTCGGCGAGAGCTGAGCGGCCCGGTGATCGCCGCGCCGCCTCTGCTGGGTTGATCGACATCAATGCGGGGCCATGCGTTGCCGCGCAGATTCAATTCCTGAAACATGCACACACTCTTCAGGGATGACATCATGACATTGCTTATCAGGCGCGCTGTGCTTGCCGCATCGATGATCGGACTGGCCGCGTTCGGGAGCGGACCCGCGGCGGCGGGCGATTGCACCGGCTATGTCGTCGGGGTCAGGCCGGTCAGCCAGTACAATCATGCGCGGGGCAGCGGCTTCCTCGCCGTGCGCACCGGGCCGGGAAGCAGTTTCCAGCAGATTGGCGAGGTCTACCGGGGCGACGAGGTTTCGGTCTATGACCGGCGCGGCAACTGGTATGCCATCACCTGCATGTCGGGCCGCTGCACCAATCCGTTGTGGGGCGCGCCGGTTCCCTCAGGCTGGGTTTCCAGAAAATACATCAGCGCCGATGGCGTGTGCCCATAATCCGCCGTGCGCCGCTTCGTTGCCTTTGGGATTTGCGGTTGATCTTCATTCATGCAAAACAGGGACTTTCAGGGGTTCGCTCCTGATTGTGCAGAGTTTATTGGGAGAGAGCAGTTGAAAAACAAAATCGCAATTCTGGCGCTGGGCTTGTGCTCCGCCCTTATCGCCTCGGCGTCACTGGCCGAAACACGCATCACCTACAAATCCGCCAAGACCGGATCGTCCTACTACCAGATGGGCGTGCAACTCGCCGAAGCCCTGAAAACCGGCACCAATGGCGACATCATCGTCACTGTCGAAGAGAGCCAGGGTTCGGTGCAGAACGTGATGGAAGCAAAGGCGCGCGGTGGCGATTACGTGTTCACCACGCCGCCGTCGCTGGTCGGTCTGGCGCAGGCCGGCAAGGCCATGTTCGAAGGCAAGGGCGACCCGAAATATGACGAGATCCGGGCGCTGTTTCCGATTCCGTCGCTGACCATGCATTTTGTCATGTCGGCCAAAAGCGGCGTCACCGACTTCGCCGGCATGGAAGGCAAGACCATCCTGCTTGGCAAGGGCTCCTTCGGGGCCACGGAAGGCGAAAAATACCTGCAGCTGTTCGGTCTGGAAGGCAAGGTCAATCTGGCCGAAGTCGAGCTGTCCAACGCCGTTCCGGCGCTGACCAATGGCCAGATCGACGGCTTTGTGACCGCGGGCTCCTGGCCTGCTCCCAACGTCATCGAAGCGGCGGCGTCGACCGATGTCGTGGTGCTGTCGCTGAGCGACGAGCAGATCGCGGCGTCGAAGCGTTCGAAGCTGATTATCCCGGCCGGCACCTATAGCGGCCAGACCGCCGACATCGCCACAACCTCGCTGCCGGTGGCGGCGTTTACCACCACCGATATGAGCGACGATGCCGCCTATCAGCTCACCAAGACATTCTGGGAGAGCAAGGCGGCGATGGCCGAAGACGCACCCTGGTGGAAGGGTGTCGACAAGGATCTGATGTCAATCATCACCACCAAACTGCATCCCGGC